>JAYUBX010000123.1:0-2067 GCA_043740665.1 Candidatus Neomicrothrix sp. | reverse complement strand
GCCCGCCCGGTAATGCCGGCATCATCGGCCCGACGCAAGGCTTCGAAGAACGTCAAACCGTGCCCGTTGGACCATGAGTCGACGCGACCGACCGTGCTGTCGCCGACACCCCGCTTGGGGGTGTTGAGCACTCGCTTGACGCTGACCTCGTCGGCCGGGTTCACCACGGCCTTCAGGTAGGCCAAGGCGTCCTTGACCTCACGTCGGTCGTAGAACCGCGTGCCCCCGATCACCTTGTAGGGGATGCCGGACCGCATGAGCTGTTCTTCCATGACCCGGCTCTGGGCGTTGGTGCGATAGAAGACGGCCACGTCGCCCCATCGATAGGCACCGTCGTGCAGATGGGAGATCTGGTGGGCTACCCACTGGCTCTCGTCGGCCTCGTCGTCGGCGTGATAGCGCACGATGGCCGCGCCGTGACCCTGATCAGTCCAGAGTTCCTTCGGCTTGCGACCCAGGTTGTTGGCGATCACCGCGTTGGCCGCGTCGAGGATCGTCTGCGTCGAGCGGTAGTTCTGCTCGAGCACGATCACTGTGGCGTCAGGAAAGGCGTTCTCGAACTCGAGGATGTTGCGGACATCGGCACCACGGAACTGGTAGATCGACTGGTCGCTGTCACCCACGATGCAGACGTTTCGGTGCTCGGACGCCAACAGCGTGACCAACTCGTTCTGCACATGGTTGGTGTCCTGGTACTCGTCGACCAGGACCTGCCGAAACCGGTGGCGGTAGTGCGCCAGTACGTCGGGGTGCTCACGTAGCAGCCGAACGGCGTTGCCGAGCAGGTCATCGAAGTCCATGGCGCCGGCCCGTTCGAGGCGGGCCTGGTACTCACGGAAGACGTCGGCGATCTTGCGCTCGAAGATGGCCGATGCCCGGGCGGCATAGGTCGCGGCATCGAGTCCGTCGTTCTTGGCCGCACTGATGGCGCCGTGCAGCGCGCGCGGCGAGAAACGTTTGGCATCAAGGTTGAGATCACGGGCCACGTAGCCGGTCAGCCGCAGGGCGTCGGCCTGGTCGTAGATCGTGAACGACGACGGGTAGCCCAAGGCTTTGGCGTCGCGACGCAGCATGCGCACGCAGGCCGAATGGAAGGTCGAGACCCACATCTTCTCGGCGACGGGCCCCACCAGGGCCGCGACCCGCTGCTTCATCTCGTCGGCCGCCTTGTTGGTGAAGGTGATGGCCAGGATCTCGAACGGGGAGAGCCCCTCATCGCGGATCAGATGAGCGATGCGATGGGTGAGCACTCGCGTCTTGCCCGAACCCGCGCCGGCCACCACGAGCAGTGGTCCGTCGACGTGGGTGACCGCCTCGAGCTGCACCGGGTTGAGGCCGGTGAGCAGATCGGCACGGGTCCGCGATTCGTCGTGGTCACCGTCGAACTCGTGATCGGCGACGTCGAAATCGTGGAACGGCTCGGGGTCGTTGGCGGACGAGAGGTGCGACGGCATGTCCGCCCGACTCTACCGCTGGGTACGACGCGCTTCCCAAGACGGACGGCTCCAGGAAAGACGCAGGTCAGACAGGGTTCACGGCCTGGTCACCGGCCCCGCATCAATCCGCCACACCGATGGTCGACACTTCAATGCAACACTCAACGCGGCAGGGCGAGCACGCAAAGTGTCAGATGCCTTCTCGGGACACGCAAGCCCAACGCAATGGAGCACCCCCATGACCACGATCGCCCGGATCACCAGTCGAGCGGGCCAGGCCACCGTCCGAGTCGAAGTCGACTATGACGGCATCCACCCGCCTCGCGCCCTCTTCGCCGATCTGACCATGATCGGTTGGCAGCCTCCGGCATTCGCCCCGCCGCCTCGGGACGCCATCGACTGGAGCGCGCCCAACCCCGAGACCGGCGAGCGATTCACGGTCGGGACTACGCAGTCGAGGCCGCCATCGTCGAGCCGCCGAAGGGCTCAGGCCCCCTGGGACCTGGACCGATGCCGAACGGGAACCCTTCCTTTCCACCGTACAGCGGGTCCTCGCCCGTCACGGTCTGTTCGACGAGGCCGAGCCGCAGACGCCTGATACCCGACCGGCCGCGCCGGCGGCGGCGGCCGC
>JAYUBX010000122.1:0-1748 GCA_043740665.1 Candidatus Neomicrothrix sp. | reverse complement strand
TGAAACGGGCGTACGCCCTCGAGCCGGCCTTCGGCACCCGCGACGAGTGGGCCGACACGATGGCCGACCTGCTCGATGCCGTCATCTGATCCGGCTGACCACCGGCGCTGCCGGGCTGCCACACTGCAACGGTGGCCATGTCGACCGGAGTGATGCTCAAACGGGGCGTCCGCAAGCATTGTCCGGTATGCAACCACGGTCACCTGTTCCGCCGTTGGGTCGCCATGGCCGACGAGTGCCCCGAGTGCGGCCTGCGTTTTCGGCGGGCGCCCGGTCAGTGGCTCGGGTCGTGGTTCCTGAACATCTGTGTGGCCCAGCTGATGGTCGGCCTGGTGCTCATCGTGGGCGTGGCCATGACCTGGCCCGATCCGCCGATGTGGGCCCTGGGTGGGATCGACCTGCTGGTCGCGGTCGCCGTGCCGTTTTTGTTCTTCCCGTTCTCGCGCACCATCTGGACCGCCATCGATCTGGCCATGCGTCCGCTCGAGTTCGGCGAGGACATCGCCCCCGGCTTCGAGCTCGACGTCCTCGAGTCCGACCGGGGGACGACCGAGCGTCCGTGAGTGACGGGGTCAGGCGGTGGTCGTCGTCCCCTTGGTCGTCGTGGTGGTCGTCTTCGGACGGCTCGACGTGGTCGGCGCCGTGATCGTCGTGCTGCTGTCTGTCGTTGGCGGAACGGTCGTCGTCGGCGCGTTCGGGTCGATCACGTTGACGATGAAGGTCATGGCGGGGTCGGCGGATTGGGCGGCCTGCGGTCGGCCGTAGCGCAGAGCGATCTGCGTCGACCCCAACGCACGGCCGCCGTAGCGCATCACCTGACTCAGCGTGCCGGCAGGCTGGGTCTGGCCGGTGACAGCCTCGCCCGGCTCCTTGAACTCGGTTCCGATCGACAGGATTACCTTGGCATCGGGACCGCTCACTGGCCGCCAGCTCGTGCCCGCGCCCGGCTCGGCCGGCAACACAATGGCGAACTGCTCGCCGATGGCGACGGTGATCGGCTGGGCCGGATCGCTGAACACCCGGACGGGGGTCGCCGTGCCGGTCGTGGTGCCGGGGTCGCTGGCGTCGGTCGAGGTCGTGGTCGATGAGCCCGACCGATCCGATCCGCGGCAGGCGCCGGCCGTCATCGCCATGATCGCCGCGGCGGCGATGGCGACGGCGACGAGACGGGGACGAGAGCCGGCACGGGTCATGGCCCGGAAGTATGCCCGCCTCGCGACCAAGCAGTCGTTCGCCTGCTCTGCGCCCGACTTGTTCGCCGACTCTTCGCCGGTGCGATCATGGGGTGCTGAACGAGAACCTGTTCTACTATCAGGCCTCCGATCAGCCAGGAGCCGCGCGTGGATTTCGACGACAACACGACCGAGGCGGCGTTCCGGGCCGAGGTCCGGAGCTTCCTCGATACCCATGCTGCCCTGAAGACCGGCACCGGCGCCGACAGCTCTCGCGGTGCCGTCGCCACCGACCCAGCCGAGCAGGACGAGTACCAGGCTCGGTGCCGGGCCTGGCAGGCGACGCTCTACGACAACGGATGGGCCGGCATCGCCTGGCCCAAGGCCTTCGGCGGCCGCGGGGCCACGCCCAGTGAGAGCATCATCTTCAACCAGGAGGCCCGGCAGTACGACGTCACGACCGGCTTCATCGGTGCCTCGCAGCAGCTGGTGGGCCCGGCCATCATGCGCCACGGCAACGACGAGCAGCGCCAGCGATATCTCGGACCCTTGCTGCGAGGCGACGAGCTGTGGTGC
>JAYUBX010000121.1:0-6075 GCA_043740665.1 Candidatus Neomicrothrix sp. | reverse complement strand
CGGGGCACTGCCCTATTCGGCCGTGACGAACAAGCAACTGGCCAAGGAACTGCGTTATCGCCGCAAGCAAGCCGAAGGCTGACCCTCAGTCCGCGCCTGCGTCGCCGTAGATGGCCTCGAAGACCTTCGGCGCCGACCAGATCCGACCGCGCGATCGCCCGGTCACCTCCTCCAGCTCTCCTCGATCCTCGAGTAGCGCGATCGCTTTGCCGGCCGTCGGTGCCGTGACCCCGAGCTCGCGGACGACATTGCCGATGCTCAGGTACGGACGCACGAACAGCAAGTCACCCAGCCGAACGGCCGTTGTCGGGGCGCGGGCCGCCAACAGGTCATCTCGGAGCGCGGCTTGACCACGCACCAGGCGCATCGTTCGGACCTCTGCATCCTTCGCCTGCGTAGCAACAGCAGTCAGAAAGAACCGGAGCCAGCCCTCGAACGAACCCGTGCGGCTCACCTCGAGGAGCAGGTCGTAGTAGCGCGCTCGATCACGTTCGATGGCGACCGAGAGGTAGAGCAGCGGCTGGGGGAGCACTCCACGATCGATCAGCATCAGAGTCACGAGAAGACGACCAAGTCGGCCGTTTCCATCAAGAAACGGATGAATGATCTCGAACTGGACGTGAGCGAGCGCGAGCTGCACGACCAACGGCAGGCTGTCCTCGTGCAGAAAGCGCTCGAGGTCATCAAGGGCAACGCGCATCTCATCGACCGGCGGGGGAACGAAAACCGCATCGGTCGGATTGGATCCACCGATCCAGTTCTGCGAGCGGCGCAGCTCCCCCGGCGTGGCGTGCTGGCCTCTCACCCCGTTCATCAGCAGTTCGTGGACCTCTCGCAGCAGTCGGACCGACAGTGGGAACCCGCCCCGCAACCGAGCAATGCCGTGGTCGAGAGCAGCGACATGGTTCGCGACCTCGTGGACATCGTCGCCCACCGAATCCCAGAGCGGGAGTTGGCCGGCCTCGAACAGAAGTAGATCGCTCACGCTCGAACGAGTGCCCTCGATACGCGAGCTGAGCACTGCCTCGAGACGCACATGAGGAACGATCAGAAGATCGGGGTTGGGCAGCAGGCTGCCGATCCCGCCCAGGCGGTGGAGCGCTCCGGTGGCCCGCTCCAGCAGATTGAGTAGTTCAGGTGTGAGATCAACGTGGCGCGGCAGCGCGTCGGGGACAAAGGCCCAGTACCCGCCGGTCGCTCGGACAACCTGACCGCGCGTGCTCGATGAGAAGGCATCAACATCCACCGCTGCAGGGTACCAATGAAAGAGATCGACGATTTCTTTATTAGTGGCGGCCGTTACGCAAGGGGCCTTTCGCAACCTCAGCGCAAGCTGGGCACCAAGAACTGGTCGAGGAACGCTCGCACGCTGGCCGGATCGTCGGCATCGAGGGCGTCGCCGGGCACGGTGACCAGCGACAGCACCAGGCGCATGATCCACTCGGCGGCTCGGCCGACGTCGAGGTCGGCGCGCACCTCGCCCCGCTCGCGGGCCGCTTCGAGATAGCCGTGCCAGAACACGGCCATGGCCGGCATCATCTGGCGCAGTCCCGAGCCGACCGTGGCGGCGAACGCTTCGGGCTCGTCGTCCTTCAACTGCAACAACAGGACGCCGGCCTCACGCGACCGGGACAACTGCACCGCCTCGGTGACCTGGGCGGCGATGCCATCAGCGGCCGAAACCCGAACATGGGCATCGGCCCAGAACGCCTCGTCGGTTCGGGCCAGCGCGGCCACCACCAGCGACGCCTTGTCAGGGAAGTGTTGGTAGAGCAGAGCCCGCGACACGCTGGCTTCGGCCGCGATCTCGGTCATGGTGGTTCGCCGGATGCCCGACCGTCGCAGGCAGCTCTCGGTGGCGGCCAGCAGCCGGTCGCGTGTACCGACCCAGGCGGGACTGGGCGACGCGATCGACTCGATTGGCGCGGCGCCTGTCGCGGCGGTCATCGGATGACGAAGTCGCCGAAGTCAGGCTCCTTGGTCCACGCCCAGTAGTCAACGATCCGCCACGGGCTGAGCACGTGGATCTCACCGTGGGCATTCTTGAAGAACGAGTGCTTCACCGACGGCTGCGACCACACCAACGTCTTCAGCTCGGCCTGCGACCGAGCGTGCCAGTCGTCGTACTTGTCCTGCCGAGGCTCGATCGATCGGTGATCGCCGGCGATGAGCTCGTCGATGCACTGCGAGATGTACCGCATCTGACATTCGGAATGGAAGATGAGGCTGCCGCCATGGGCCAGGTTGGTACCGGGTCCGTACATGCAAAAGAAGTTGGGGAAGCCGGGCACGGTGATACCCAGGTAGGCGGCCGGCCGCTCACCCCACATCGCCCGCAGATCGACGCCGTCCCGACCGGTGATGCTCATCGGAAACAACACCCGATTGGCGTGGAAGCCGGTGGCGTAGACGATGACGTCGGCCGGGTAGCGCTCTCCATCGACCGTCACCACGGCGTCGGGTTCGATGTGGTCGATACCGGTGCGCACCAGCTCGACATCGTCTCGGGTCAACGTCCGTAGCCAGCTGCCGTTGTCCTGCAGGGTGCGCTTGCCGGTGGCCGGATAGTCCGGCACGACCTTGGCGAGCAGGTCGGGATCGTCGTCGACCTGGCTGGTGATCCAGTCGGTGAACATCTGGCGGGTGAACTCGTTGATCTCGCTGACCGCCACCTGCTGGTCGGGATAATCGGGGTCGACCCGAGCGGCCTCGAGCCCCTTGTCGCATCCCGGCCAGAAGATCAGGAACCGATACCAACGCCCATAGAACGGCAGGTGACGCAGCGCCCACCGCACGCCCGGACCCACCGCCTCGTGGTAGTTCGGATTGGGGAACATCCACTGGGCGGTGCGCTGGAAGACGGTCAGCTGACCGACCTCATCGGCGATGGCCGGCGCGATCTGAAAGCCACTGGCCCCGGCGCCGATCATCGCCACGCGCTGGCCGGCCAGGTCGACCTGGTGATCCCACCGCGCCGAGTGGAAGGCCGGCCCGGCGAAGGTCTCCTGCCCGGGGATCTCGGGCGTGTTCGGGCGGTTGAGTTGGCCCACAGCCGAGATGACGGCGCGAGCGGTCAGGGTGGTCTCGGTGCCGTCGACGGCCCGGGTGCGAACCGACCAGGTGCTGGTGGCGTCGTCCCACTGGGCGCCGAGCACCTCGGTCTGCCACCGCACGTGGGGCTCGATGGCGTGCTTGGTCATCACCGACTCGAAGTAGCGCTGCAGCTCGGGCTGCTGGGCGAAGTACTCGGTCCACGCGTCGCTCGGCTCGAAGCTGTAGCAGTAGAAGTGATTGCCGACATCGACCCGAGCGCCCGGGTACGAGTTCTCCCACCACGTGCCGCCGACCCCGGCGTTCTTCTCGACGATGGTGAACGGGATGCCCGCTTCCTTCAGCCGAATGCCGGCGAGCAGCCCCGACTGGCCGCACCCGATGATGACCACGGGGAACGCCTCGGCCGCCGCCGGATCGAGGTCGGCCCGCACCTCACGAGCGTCGGTGCCGTCGAGCTCCATCTCCTCCATCAACATGGGGACGTACTCGGCCGGCACGTCCTCACACACCAGCCACGTCATCATCTCGTGGACCAGCGCCGCCGAGAGCGGTTGGGGCTCGGGACAACCATGGTCGCGGTACGCGCTGATCAGATCGAGGGCAAGGGCGCGCACCTCGGACTTGTCGTCCTCGGTCATGTAGCCCTGCACCTCATTGAGAAACAGCCCCGCCGGTTTGAGCCGCCCGCGGATGATCTCGGGATCGCCGGTCAGGTGCACCAGCGAGAGCATCAGGGTGGGAATGCTGACGTCGAGCAGCGCCTCGGCGATGTCGGCATCGGACGTGTCGAACGGTTCGCCGGCGTGCGGGTTGCGCATGTGCCCTCATCCCCCTCGAGCCGAAACCGGTCCGTTTCGTGCTCTCGGGGCAGACTACACAGACAGAGAAATCTGTCTAGTGCCATCCCCAGTACTAGGGGCGCTGCCAGAGGGCGAGGGGCAGCACCGAGTCGGCGCCGGCGGCCCGCAGGGTCTCGGCCACCGCGGTCATGGTCCAGCGGGACGCGATCACGTCGTCGACGACCAGACCGGGTCCGACCGGCAACGGACCCCTCATCACGAAGGCATCGAGCACGTTGGCGCACTGGCGGATCGAGTTGGCCATCTCGAACTGCCGGGGAGCATCGCCACGGGTGCGTTCGAGGCCATCGACCAGCGTGAGCTTGCCGATCTCGGCCAGACGGCGAGCCGTCGAGCTGACCAGTTGCGGATGCGCTCGCGACGGCACCCACGTGACCCAGGTGGGCCGCTCGGGCCAGTTCCACCGCTTGAGCACGGCCACCAGTCCGCCGATGATCTCGTCGGTGACCTCGGCGTCGGCCCGCAACGCGTCGGCCACCACGTCACCCCACCCCGGATCGTTGGCGAACGCCAGTGCTCGGCCGGCCTCGGCCCGGCTGGCGGCCGCGATGTTGCCCCGACGTTCGGTCATGCCGCGGGGCCACTGCTTGCGAGGCTCGACGATCACATCGGCGCCGCGTAGATGGGTCAGGGCGGCATTGACCTGAGCGGGATCGAGCACCCGGTCGCGGGACACGCCGGTACACACATCGCAACGACCACAGTCCGCGATGTCGGTGTCGTCGAGCGCCTCGCGCAGCAGGCGCATCCGGCACACCTCGGCCGCGGCATAGTCGACCATGGCCTGCTGCTCAGCCTGGCGATTGGCGGCCACCCCGGCGAGCCGCTCCGCGTCGTAGGTCCACGGCTGGCCGGTGCTTCGCCATCCCGCTTCGACCCGCTCGACCGCTCCCTCGACGTCGAGCACCTTGAGCAACGCTTCGAGGCGACCGCGCCGCAGGTTGACCGCGTCCTCGAGCGCCGGCACCGTGACCGGGCCCAGCTCACCGACGGCCGCCAGCACCCGTTCGACCACGTCGGCCGGCGGGAAGGCGGCCGAGTCGAAGTAGGCCCAGATGTCGGCATCGGCCGGGGTGGGCAGCATGGTCGCCCGGGCCGCAGCGATGGCCCGCCCGGCCCGACCCACCTGCTGGTAGTAGGCGATCGGGCTGGGCGGCGAGCCGAGGTGCACGACGAAGGCCAGATCGGGTTTGTCGTAGCCCATGCCGAGGGCCGACGTGGCGACGACCGCCTTCAGCCGATTGGCCTTGAGGTCGGACTCGATGCGCTCACGATCGGCCGGGTCGGTCGAGCCGGTGTAGCCCGCGGCGTCGATACCGACCGACACCAGGAAGGCGGCCACCGAGGCCACGTCCTTCACCGTGAGGCAGTAGACGATCCCCGAGCCGCCGGAACCGCCCGAGCCATTGGGATCCTCCGAGCCATCCGACAGCTCGGCCGCCAACCAGGCCAGCCGCTCGGCCGTCGACGCCCGCGACACGACGGCCAGCGACAGGCTCTCGCGGTCAAGTCCACCCCGCAGGGTCACCGTGTCCGACCCGAGTTGGGCCGCGACGTCGGCGGTCACCCGGCGGTTGGCGGTGGCGGTCGTGGCCAACACCGGCACGTCGTCACCGAGCCCGGCGATCACCGTGGCGAGCCGCCGATAGTCGGGCCGGAAGTCGTGGCCCCAGTCCGAGATGCAGTGGGCCTCGTCGACCACCAGCAGGCCGATGGTGGCGGCCAGCTCGGCCAGCACGTTGCGCCGAAAGGCGTGGTTGTTCAGTCGCTCGGGCGAGATCAGCAACACGTCGACGGTGCCGGCCGCCATCTCGGCCTCGATGGCTCGCCAGTCGTCGATGTTGGTGGAGTTGATGGTTCGAGCGGTGATGCCCATCGACGCCGCCGCCGCCACCTGATCGCGCATGAGGGCCAGCAGCGGACTGACCACCAGCGTGGGTCCGGCACCGGCGTCACGAAGCAGCTTGGTGGCGATCCAGTAGACCGCCGACTTGCCCCAGCCGGTGCGTTGCACGACGAGCACGCGTGACCGGCGACTGACCAGGGCCTCGATCGCTTCGAGCTGGTCGCCGCGCAACCGGGCATCGGGGCCGGCCAGCGCCACCAACAGCGCTTGGGCCCGCGCCGCCAGCGCATCGTGGGCAACGTCAACAGCGGGGGC
>JAYUBX010000120.1:0-3530 GCA_043740665.1 Candidatus Neomicrothrix sp. | reverse complement strand
GCGGCCGCCGCGAACGACGCGATCTCGATCCGGTCGGGCACGACTCGGTGGTTGGCGCCGTGCAACACATCGACGCCCTCGACGATGATGCGTCGATCGACGTCGACCAGGATCACCGCGCCCATCTGCTGCAGAAACAGGATGAGGTCGACGACCTCGGGTTCGATGGCCGCGTTCTCGATGACGGTGGTGCCCTTGGCGGTGACGGCGGCCAGCACCAGGTTCTCGGTGGCGCCGACCGACGGGTAGGGCAGCCGGTGATGACAGCCGACGAGCCGCTCGCTGCGGGCGACGAACGAGGTGGGGGAGAAGTCGATGTCGGCGCCCATGGCCTCGAGCCCGGCGACGTGGAAGTCGACCGGACGGTCCCCGATGCGGCAACCACCGACGAGCGGCACCTCCGCCTCGCCGACCCGGTTCAGCAGTGGCCCGATGAACAGGATCGGGATGCGATTGACACCGGAGTACTGCTGTGAGACGACCGACGATGTGATGGTCGGCGTGCAGACCCGCAGGGTGTCGTTGTCGAGCCACTCGGTCTCGGTGCCCAGCTCGCGCAGCATCTCGAGGATGATGTCGACCTCGTTGATGCGAGGGACGTTCGAGAGCACGCAGGGGTCGGTGGTCAGCAGGGTGGCGACCAGCTGCTTGGTGACCGCGTTCTTGGCGCCGGCCGGGGTGACCTCGCCGTGCAGGGAGACCCCACCGGTGATCTCCCAGTAGTGGTCGGCAGGGTCGGGCTGCTGGTCCGGCATGGCCGACAGTCTACGGATGTCAGGGACGGCTGGGACCGAACCGCTCGACGCGGATGCGGTCGATCGGCACACCCAGGTCGACCAGCAGGCGGCTGGCGGCATCGGCGAAGCCGGCTGAGCCGCAGAGGTAGCAGGTGGCCCCGGGCAGCAGTGCCGGTTCGAGGTCGGCCGCGGTGAGGCGCCCGGCCGGCCGCACCGAGCTGGCCGGCACCTGTCGGGTGTACGCGACCGTCGTCTCGGGTCCCGGTAGCTCGTCGGCGTAGAGCAGATCGGCGGGCGTGCGCACCGACACCACCAGCCTCACGAGGTCGGTTCGGTCGAGTCGACGGGCCAGCCGCAACATGGCCATGAGCGGCACGACACCGGAGCCGCCACCGATCAGAACCGCGGGCTCGGTCGCGTCCCAGACGAACCATCCGCCGATCGGGCCGCGGACCTCGATCCCGTCACCGACGACGACCTCGTCGTGCAGGAAGCTGGACACCTCGCCGTCCTCGAGCCGCTCGACGGTCAGCTTGATCTCGTCGATCGCCTCCTCGATGTCGGGGGCCGACGCGATCGAGTACGAGCGCATGGCCCGGTAGCCGTCGGGCGCGGTGAGCCGCACCACGCAGTGCTGCCCGGCACGCCACGACCACGGCCGGGGGAGCGACAGGCGGAAGGTCTTGGCTCGTGCCGTCTCGGTGCGGATCTCGACCACCCGCGCCGTCAGCCATGGGTCTGGTCGATCGGTCGGGTCGGGGCTATCAGTCACCTTGGTAGCGCTGCTCGAGCCATGGGTCGCCTCGGTCGTGATAGCCATTCTGCTCCCAGAAGCCCGGTTGGTTGTGGTCGAGCAGCGTCAGCCCCGAGACCCACTTGGCGCTCTTCCAGAAGTAGAGGTGCGGTACCAGCAGTCGGGCCGGCCCGCCGTGCTCGATCGGCAGCGGCGCCCCATCGACGTCCCACACGACCCAGGCCCGGCTGCCGGTCTGATCGCCGATCACGTCGGTCAGGGGAAGGTTGGTGGTGTAGCCGGTGTGGCACGAGACCAGCACGTGGGTAGCGGCCGCCGCCGGCCCGGTGGCAGCGAGCAGCGTGTCGACCGAGACGCCGGCGAAGGTCATGTCGAACTTCGACCACGTGGTCACACAGTGGATGGCCCCGTCGTAGGTCGCCGGCGTCAGTGCGTGGATCTCCTCCCAGGTCCAGGTGGTCGGTTGCTCGACCAACCCGTCGATCCGGAAGGTCCACGATTCGGTCGCCAGGGTCGGGGTGACCTCGGCGTTCAGCACCGGCCATTCGGCCCCGGCGTCGTACTGGCCCGGAGGCAGCCGTGGGTCGCGCTCGCCCCGATCCTGTCCCCGAAATCCCCTGGTGAAACCGGCCACGTCGCGCTCCTCGTTGAATATCTGTACTGTCCGCCGGATGAAGACTCGCGCAGCAGTGCTCTGGGATGTCGGGCAGGACTGGAAGATCGAGGAGGTCGAGCTCGACGACCCGGGTCCGGGCGAGATCATCGTCCAGACCAAGGCGGCCGGGCTCTGCCACAGCGACGAGCATCTGGTCCAGGGTGACATGTCGATCTCGAATGCCGACATGCAGGCGATGGGCCTGCCGCCCATGTTCCCCATCATCGGTGGCCACGAGGGATCCGGCCTGGTCGTGCAGGTGGGATCGGGTGTCACCAGCGTGGCCGTCGGTGATCACGTCGCCGCCTCGTTCATCCCGTCGTGTGGTCGCTGCCGCTGGTGTTCGACTGGCCAGCAGAACCTGTGTGACCTCGGCGCCAAGGTGTTCGAGCCGGGCATGATCACCGACGGGCGCGTCGCCCATCACATCGCCGGGGCCGAGGCCAGCGCGCTGGCCAAGCTGGGCACGTTCAGCGAGCACATGTTGTTGTCGCAGGACTCGGTCGTGAAGGTCGAGTCCGATCTGCCGTGGGGTCCGGCCGCCGTCGTGAGTTGTGGCGTCGCCACCGGCTGGGGCTCGGCGGTGCACCGCGCCCAGGTCGAGAGCGGCGACACCGTCGTGGTCATCGGCATCGGTGGCATCGGCGCCAACGCCGTGCAGGGTGCCCGCATGGCCGGCGCCAAGCGCATCGTCGCCATCGACCCGATCGAGTTCAAGCGCGAGAAGGCCATGGAGTTCGGGGCCACCCACACCTTCAGCTCGCTCGAAGAGGCGACGCCGGCCATCTCGGAGATGACCTGGGGTCAGAACGCCGACAAGGTCATCATCACCGTCGGCCTGGTCGAGGGCGACATGATCGCGCCGGCCATGGCCGTGGTGCGCAAGGGTGGCACGCTGGTGGTCACCTCCGTCGCCAACATGATGGCCACCGACGTGCAGCTGTCGCTGTTCGACCTGGCCATGATGAACAAGGAGATCAAGGGCACGATCTTCGGTTCGGGCAACCCGCGGTTCGACATCCCCAACCTGCTGTCGATGTACCGCGAGGGCACCCTGCAGCTCGACGAGCTGATCACCAAGACGTACACCCTCGATCAGATCAACGAGGGCTACCAGGACATGCGCGACGGCACCAACATCCGCGGCGTCATCATGTTCGACTGAGGATCCGATGACTGACAACGATTCGATCGACGCCCAACAGGACGACCAGGACGGGCAGGACGACGGGCAGACCGGCGCCGAGCAGCTCGACGCCGACAAGCTGGGGGACTCGGGGTCGGACTACCCCGACAACTTTCCGCTCGACCGATCGGTGGCCGTCGAGGACTACGGCACCACCGCGGACGAAGAGCAGACCGGCGAATCGGTTCGCCGACGCGC
>JAYUBX010000119.1:0-7645 GCA_043740665.1 Candidatus Neomicrothrix sp. | reverse complement strand
GCCCGAGGACCACGCCGGGGCCGGTGCTCTGGGTGGTGTTCGTCCCGCCGGGACCAGCGGTCGTAGCGGTGAGGCCGGTGGTCTCGGCGAAGCCGACCGGTGCGGTTGCTACGACCGAGGGGGTGGCACGTAAGGCGTCGGTGACGGCGGCGGGGTCGGTGCCCGATTGGGCTTCAACCTGCCAGTCGATCGCCACGGTCGCGACCGAGCGGCTGGTCATCGTCGCTTTCGACGTGGACAAGAAGGTCCCGATGGACGCCAGGAGCGCGACCGCCACCGCCACGCCGAGCGAGGCGGCGACGAGTCGGCCGCGACGGTGTGCGATGAGTCCTTGGATCCAGGTCAGCGCAAGCATGCGGAGTCGCTTTCGGTTTGGAGGCGGCCGTCGGTCATCTGCCAGCGGATCGCTAGGCGCTCGGCGATCTGTTCGTCGTGGGTGCTGACCAGCAGGCCGGCACCGATGAATTCGGCGGCGCCAAGCAGAGCGTCCATGACTTCGGCCGCCGCCGCACGGTCGAGTTGGCCAGTCGGTTCGTCGGCCAGGATCAGTCGGGGGGTGCCGGCCAACACTCGGGCGACGGCGACCCGCTGGGCCTGTCCGCCGGAGAGTTCTTCGGGGAGCTTGTCGGCCAGCCAGTGCAGGCCGAGGCGGTCCAGTGAGCCTCGAGCGCGGGCGTCAGCTTCGACCCGGGCGACACCGCCGAGCAGGAGCGGCAGCGCGACGTTCTCCACGACGTTGAGGGGAGGCAGGAGGCTCGGGGTCTGGAAGACCACGCCGACCGGGCCTGGTCGCAGGCTCGCTCGAGCACCGATGGTGGGCCAGGTGACCGACCCCTTGGAGGGGATGTCGAGCCCGGCCAGCAGGTTGAGCAGGGTCGACTTCCCCGAACCGGATACTCCGACGAGGGCCACAGTCTGGCCCGGCTCAATACGACAGGAAGCGGAGTGCACCGCGACCACAGTCTGGGCGCCGGATCCGAAGGTGCGGGCCGCGTTCTGGCATTCGACCAGGGCCAGGGTCTCGATGGCGGCGGGCGGTACGACGGTCACGTCGTCACCGTCCCGTCGATCATTTGGACCTGGCGGTCGGCCTGTGCGGCGACGGTCGGGCTGTGGGTCACGATCACCACGCCGGCGCCGTCGTTGGCGGCGCGGCGGATCAGGTCGAGAACGGATTGTTCGTTGCCTCGATCGAGTTCGCCGGTGGGTTCATCAGCCAACAGGACAGCCGGGTGGTTGGCCAGCGCGACGGCCAGGCCGGCGCGGGCAGTTTCCCCGCCGGACAAGTCTCTCGGTGAGGCGTCGGCCCGCGACGCGAGGCCGAGATCGTCGAGGATCTCGTCGACCCACGACTGGTCGACCCGGCCGCCGAGACGCTGCGCGAACGTCACATTGGCTCGGACACTCAGGTGGTCGAGGAGGTTGTCAGTTTGGAACAGCACGCCGATCGAGTCGCCGCGCAGGGCTGCTCGTTCAGCTTCGCTGCGATGCGAGAGCCGCTCGCCGTTGACGTGGACCAATCCCCCGTCGGGCTCGTCGAGTCCAGCGAGGCAAGCCAATAGGGTCGACTTTCCCGAGCCGGACGGGCCGGTGATCGCTACGACCTCGCCCGATTCGACGCGAAGGGTGACGCCTCGCAGGGCGAGCGTCTCCTCCTCGCCGGCGTGGTAGAAGCGGTAAAGGTCTCGGGCTTCAAGCGCTGCGGTCATCACGCCGTCCAGGTGAACGAGTCGGTGATCTTCTTCCACGGATCGATGTTGTCGGCGTTGGTGGCTCCGGAAAGGGTAAGGATGACCTCGGTCCTGTTGTGCCAGAAGGTGTAGCGCTCGAACGCCAATGGAATCACCTTCCCCGTGACCGGGTTCGGTGAACTGTCAGCCCGATAGGCGACGAGCACGGCGTCACCGGCGGCGCGCGTGACGGTCGAGACCTTGCCGAGACTGAAGTTGGTGTTGGCGGCCGCCAAAGCGGGCACCGCCGTTGCGGTCACCGACTCCGTCGTCGACGCCGCAGCAGACGTGTTGATTTCGATCTGGATGGTGTTGAACTTGTCGGTAAACACCGTCGCCGCACCGTTGGTGGACTGGGCCCAACCTTCGGGAACCGTGACCGTATAGACGCCGCCACTCGGTTTGAAGGCAACGAAGGCCTGGTTGTCAGGGATGTCACCCGGACCGTTCGTCTCCGGTCCGACCGGAGCGGTCGTCGGCGACCCGTTCGACGAGGTCGCGACCGTCGACGTCGCACTGACGGTGGGGGCAGCCTTGGTCGTCGCACTCCCACACGCGGTGGCTACCGCGGCCACCGCGATGAACCCAGCGGCGACAATGACCCGGTTTCGGTTTCTGTTCATCAATCCTCCTGGTGCGACGGACCGGTCTGGTCTTCCTCGTCGAGACGCGGGTTGCAGACCTTCGGAGCCGAACCTACGCAGGTGGAGAAAAGCGGCAGTGTCGCGACTGGCAAACGCGGGGCAAATCATCGGAGCACCGTCGCGGGTGTGACCGGCTGCGCACCCGCACCCAGGACCGATCGGCACCATCGACGATGCCGGTCCTGCCCGGAGGCTCCCGCGCCGCTTCAGGTTGCGCTCAGGCAGTCAGGCGCATCCTGAAGTCGTTAGCAACCCTCCAACGAGAGAAGTCAGCCATGAACATGAAGCACAAGGCCCTGATCGGGACCGTCAGTCTCCTCGGCCTCAGCGGCATCGGGATCGGCACCGCGGTCGCCTCGACGACCCGGACGCCGACCTCCCCGCCCGCTGTGACCACGCCGAGCACCGTCGTCGACCTACCGGGCGCCAACGAGCCCAACGGTCCCGACACTGACAACGTCCAGGTCGGTCCCCAGACGGGTGCCGACACCGAGAAGCCCGATGTGGCCGAGACGCCTGAAGCGAACGGTGACAATCACCAGGACGCTCCCGGAGCCAATGTCGACAACACGCCTCCTGGCGAGCAACCCGAGGCCGCCGGCTGATCAGAGCACCGAGCCAGAATCCTGGTCGCACCACCGTTACCGGACGCAGAGCCGGGCCAGAGGTTTTCCCGACCTCCGGCCCGGCCTTCGCTGCGTCTCGAATCGACTGGCATCGGACCCGTCCGATTGGCTGCGATCAGCGCGTCCGGCTCGTCGGCTCAGGCGATGGTCGTTCCGACTCGAGCAGGCCGTCGCCGACCCTGGTGAGCCCGACGGCGAGCAGCGTTCCGAGTGCCGCGCCGATCACCACGTCGCTGAGCCAGTGCACACCGAGCACCAGGCGCGACGCAGCGACGAGCGCTGCAAACGCCGCCGCGGCGACGACAGCTGCCGTGCGGCGCTCAGGCCGAACCCATATCAAGGCGACGGCGACTACGACGGCCGCCGAGACGGTGGTATGCCCCGAAGGGAACGAGTAGCGGTCGCCGAGCGCGCCAGCGATCACAGCCGGGCGCGGTCGCGCCACGGCTTCCTTGACCGCGAGGACCACAGTGTCGGCCGCCAAAGCTATGACGAACGGGGCGAAGGCCAGCAGCGGCCGCCTAGTCCGCCACCACACGACCAGGCCGACGGCCGCGGCCCACAACGTCATCGCGCCAGCTCCGCACAACACATCGAGGATCAACGCGAAAGGATTTGTCTTCGACGTGCGGGCTTCGATCCATGTTCGAGCGGCGTTGTCGATCGGCTGGGCCAGACCCGTCGACGCCTTCCCTGCCAGAACCAATCCGAGAACCACACCGAGCAGCGCAACGGCGATGATGATCGCCAAGGCGGCCGCTGCCGCCTTCAGTACTCGGTTTCGGGACATTCCCGCCTGTGCTGCCAACGGTTCTCCTCACGGTTTGACCTCGGGGTGAAGCCAACCCGTGGTGACCCTTCGCCGGTCGAGATGAAGGGTATGCACGGGCAGGCAAACGAATCGCTGACCGCGGGTTAGGAGGAGGCAAATCCTTGCCGCGGTGGCTTGAAGCCGCCGCGCCAAGCTGTGGTTGGCCCCTACGATCTGAGGATGGGTTCGCGGATTCTCGTCGTCGAGGACGATCCCGGCATCGCCGCCAATCTGGTGCGAGCATTGCGCAGCGTCGGCCACGAGGTGACGAGCGCGTCGACCCTGTGTGAGGCACGCGCTGTCACCTCGATCGGCTCGGCGTCCGACTTCGACCTGGTCCTGCTTGACCTCGGCCTGCCCGACGGCGACGGGGCTGACCTGTGCCGGGAACTACGTGCCAACGGGAGCCACACCAGCGTCATCATGCTCACCGCCCGGACCGACGAGATCGACCTCGTGATGGGCCTCGACAGCGGAGCGGTGGACTACCTGACGAAGCCGTTCCGACTCGCCGAGCTTCTAGCTCGGGTTCGGGTGCACCTGCGCACCGACGAGGACCGATCCGTCATCGCCGCCGGATCGCTCAAGGTCGATCTCGGCGCCCACCGGGCTTGGGTGAGTTCTCAGGAACTCGCGCTGCGCGCCAAGGAGTACGACCTCCTGGCTGTCCTCGCCCGATACGCAGGTACGGCACTGACCCGCGAGCGATTGATGAGCGACGTGTGGGACGAGCACTGGTTCGGGTCGACCAAGACCCTCGACGTCCACATTTCGATGCTTCGACGAAAGCTCGCCGAGCACCCCGATGCGCCGCACATCGAAACGATCCGCGGCCACGGCTATCGCCTCGAGGTCACGTGAGACTCCGGATCCTGTTGGCCCTCATCGCGGTCAGCGCGATAGGTATCGCCCTGTTCGGCCTTCCGCTCGCCGACGTGATCCAGCAGTTCTACCGAAACGAAACTGTCCTTTCTCTCGAACGACAAGCCACCGAGGCTTCGGGCGCGGTCCCCCACGACTTCGCGGTGAGCGGCGACCCAGTCGAGCTGCCAACACCCGAGCTACCCGCCGCCATCGCCCTCTACGACCCGACGGGAGCGCTTGTGTCAGGCAATGGCCCGGCCACTGCGGATCTCCAAGCGACTGCGGCGCTGGCCGGGGACATTTCCGACACCCGCGATCGCGGCGACATCACCGTCGCGGTCCCGATCACCAGCGGCGAAACCATCATCGGCGCAATTCGAATCGAGACCTCCGCTTCGGCGACCAACGCCAAGGTCTACCGGGCGTGGGGACTCATGGCCGGATTGGCCCTCATTGTCCTCACCGTCACTGCCGTCGCTGCGTGGTTCCTGGCGCGCCGACTCAGCCGACCTGTCCAAAAGCTCACCCATAGCCTGGACCTACTCGGTGCGGGATCGGCCGATCTCGAGATCGAACCGTCGGGGGTGGCCGAGATCGACGAGGCCCAGAACGCCCTGACGGCAACCGCCGAGCGCCTCGACGAAGTCCTCGCCCGCGAACGAGCGTTCAGCGCCGAAGCATCCCATCAGCTCCGTACCCCTATCGCCTCGCTTCGCTTGGCGATCGAGACCGAACTGGCCGACCCCCGACCCGATCCGACGACCGCGCTCCACGAGGCACTCGTCGACGTCGACCGCCTCGACGTCACGACCACTGCACTCCTCGCACTCGCCCGCCCAGCCATCGGGCCACGATTCGATATCGATCTCAGCCAACTCGCAGCTGCCGCCACGAGCCGCTGGACCGGACCATACGGGGCCGACGCCCGCCCCCTCCGCTTTACCCGCACCGTGGTGCCGATCCACGTTCTCGCACGCGAGGCGGCCATCGACCAGGCCCTCGATGTGCTGCTCGACAATGCCCTGATTCACGGGCACGGAGAGACGACTATCGCGGTTTATTCCGTTCCCGGTGGAGTCACGATCTCGGTGCAAACCGGTGGTCCGCCCATAGCGTCACCCGACGCCATCTGGCGAACCCCTGAAGGCAGCGACCGACCCCGCATCGGACTCCCCCTGGCCAGACGACTCATCGAATCCGAAGGAGGAAGACTGATCCTCACCGACGCCAACACGCAGCCACGGTTCGAGATCCACCTGCCCATCAGCCAAGACCGCCGGTCGAGCAGCCCCTAGCGGTGAGGAGGACCTCGCGATTCCTGGCGACAATGGTTGCGATGCCATTGGCGATCGGGCTCGGCCAGTTTCAGTGGATCGAAAGGCCGAGTCACCGAGTAGCTCATCTCCGCGAGAGGTTCGCCCAGCGTTCAGCTTCTCGTGACCATGGTTCGCCGTGAGGTGGCGTGGAGGCGGCCCGACACCGAAACGGCCACGCTGAAAGCGTCCGGCTTGCTGGCGGGTGGCTGCTCTATGCGTCTCGTCTGGCGATGGCGACGAATGCCGCTCCGAGGACGACGACGATGTAGAGCATGAACAGCGCGAAGCCGGCCGTTGGGCTGAGTGAGTTGCCGACGTGGCGGACGTTCACGATGGCTTGGCCGGCACGGCCGGGCAGGAGCTTCTGGACATCGCTGTTCCATGGGGTCGGCAAGGCTTGGCCAGGATCGGCAGCACGAGCACCATGGCGAAGAGCGTGGCGAACGAGCCGGTGAGGCCGACGACGAGCGCCACGACACCGAACACGAGGGCCTTGGCTGCGAGCACCGCCCGGCGTTGGGGGACCGCGGCGAATGTGTTGCGGATCATGCCGGTCGCGTACTCGTTGGTGATCGCCAATACGCCGAGAACTCCGATGGTGAGTTGCGCGAGGAAGAGTCCGCGCAAGCTGTGGGCGGTTGGATCGAACCGGGCGATATCGCCGGGGTCGAGACCGTCGAATCGGCTGACGAACGCGGCGCACAGCAGCGCCCCCAGGCCGACCATGATCGCGAAGGTGGCCAGGAGCGTCCACCAGGTCGAGCGGACGGAGCGGAGCTTGGTCCATTCCGAACGGATCACGCCACCGAGGTTCAGATGTGGACTCGAAATTGTCGGCGTCAAGGCGGGTGATGTCGGCTTGTTCGATTCGTCGGTAGCGGTCGGGGCGATGGTCGTGGGCATGGGGGTTCTCCTCAGGCTGCCGGGTTGGCGGCGGTCGGGGTCAGGCGGGGCGTCGATTCGTCATAGGCCTCCTCGAGCGACGCCACTTCGGCGACGAGTTCGTGGAGGACAACGCGGCCGCTCCGGCCAGTTCACCAACGGCGGCACAGTCGAGACCCGACACGATCAGGGCTCCGTCGGCGATCGATTCGACCTCGGCCCCCGCGCCGCGGACCACGACCTCCAACGCTTCGGGTGTACGCGTTCGCACCCGGACGCGATCGCCTGAGCTGCGCCGGATGAACTCATCGACGCTGGTGTCGGCGATGAGCCGGCCGCGTCCGATCACGATGAGATGATCGGCGGTGACAGCCATCTCGCTCATGAGGTGGCTTGACAGCAGAACGGTTCGACCTTCAGCGGCGAGGCCACGCAGCAAGGTTCGGATCCAGATGATGCCTTCCGGGTCGAGCCCGTTGACCGGTTCGTCGAGGAGAAGCACACCGGGATCGCCGAGCAGGGCGGCGGCGATCCCGAGACGCTGGTTCATCCCGAGTGAGAAGCCGCCCGCCCGCTTGTCGGCCACGTTCGTCAGGCCGACCAGTTCGAGTACCTCGTCGACGCGTTGAGGTGGGAGCGAATCGGCTTGGGCCAGGCAGCGAAGGTGGTTGCGTGCCGTCCGTCCCGGGTGGATGCCTCGCGCTTCGAGCAGCGCCCCGACTTGGCGCAACGGCTGGTGCAGCTGCCGGTGGGGCTGGCCGTTCACGGTGAC
>JAYUBX010000118.1:0-1623 GCA_043740665.1 Candidatus Neomicrothrix sp. | reverse complement strand
CTGGTGTTCGAGGAGTATCTGGAGACGGGATACAACTTTCGGTTGACCGATCTGCAGGCGGCAGTCGGGCTGGTGCAGCTCGAGCGGCTGGCAGGCGTGGTGGCGCGGCGGCGAACCCTGGCGGCTGGCTACCACCGGCGTTTGCACGACATCCCCGCACTGACATGCGTGGCGGATCCGCCCGGTGGCACGACCAATTTCCAATCATTCTGGATCCGCCTGCATCACGAGTTCCCCATCACGCGGAACGAACTCATGGTCCGACTCGAAGACGCCGGTGTGGCGAGCCGCCGAGGCATCATGGCGGCCCACCTGCACCCGGCCGGCGCGAGGTGGCAAACCGGTCCGTTGCCGGTCACCGAGGTCCTGAGTTCGACGTCGGTCATCCTTCCTCTCTTCCACGAGATGTCCGACGACGACCTCGATCGGGTCGCCGAAGTTATCGCCGGGGCCGCACGATGATGACGCCGCTCGTCGTGGTCGGCGCGGGGGGCTTCGGGCGCGAGACGGTAGAACTCGTCCGGGCCATCAACGCTGTGTCACCTCGCTTCGACCTGCGCGGCTTCGTCGATGACGATGCAGCTCTCATCGGAGGGCAGCATGTCGGGCTCTCCATCCTCGGGCCACTGGCGTGGCTCGCGGAACACGACGACGTGACCGTCGTGGCGTGCGTCGGGAGCCCTTCATCGATCGGTCTTCGGCGTCGAGTCGTGGAGCGTCTCGGACTGCCTCCGCGGCGGTACGCGACGCTCGTCCACCCGGCGGCTGTCGTCTCCCCGTCGGTCGCGCTCGGCGTGGGCACGATCATCCACGCGACATCGGTGTGCACGGCGGACATCACCATTGGCGCGCATGTCGCGATGATGCCAGGGGTCGTCCTCACCCACGACGATGTTGTCGGCGACTTCGTCACCTTCGGTGCCGGTGCACGGCTTGCGGGCTCTGTGTCCGTCGGGCCCGATGCGTACCTCGGATCTTCTGCCGTAGTCCGTGAACGACTGGAGATCGGCGCGACTGCGATCGTCGGGATGGGCTCTGTGGTCACCACGTCGATTCCTGCCGGACAGGTGTGGGCGGGGAATCCCGCCCGCTTCCTGCGGTTGGTCGGCGAACGGACAGCCGTCGGATCGGTGAGCGCGGCATGAGGATCATCGTGTACCCGCACGACCTGTTCGTCGGCGGGAGCCAGATCAACGCGATCGATCTCGCCGCAGCGGTACGCGATCTCGGCCACCAGGTTTGCGTGTACGGCATCCCCGGGCCACTCGTCGAGCATGTCCAAGCGCGTGGCCTTTCGTTCGTGGCAGCGCCCAGTTCGCCACGCCGGCCTTCGCCACATCGCATCGCCCATCTGGCCCGTCTCGCTCGCCGGGACCAGGTCGACGTCATCCACGGCTACGAATGGCCGCCGTGCCTTGACGCCTACTTCGGCGCTCATCTCGTCGGTGGTGTCGGATTACTCTGCACGGTGCTGTCGATGGCCGTCTCGCCGCTCGTGCCCCGATCGATTCCGCTGATCATGGGGACCGCCGAACTCGGGAGAACCGCTCGCACCGACGGCTTCGCCGACGTGACGGTCATCGAACCGCCGATCGACACCGTGTCGGATCACCCCGGCATCGA
>JAYUBX010000117.1:0-1708 GCA_043740665.1 Candidatus Neomicrothrix sp. | reverse complement strand
GCCGGCACCAACACCGGGCCCCTTGGCCCCATGGCGGCGACGGGCAAGCCGTTCACGCTGCGCGGCGTGTCGATCGGCACCACCCGACCGGATGGCCGGGTCGACACCCGCCGCGACTAGTGGGACATGGCCGGTCTGCTCGGCCAGCTCGGGATGATGGGCTGACCCTGCCACCCCCGAACCTTGTGCCCGAGAGCGCACCAGGGTGCGCATTTCTACCCAAGGTTCGGGGCGGTACCGTTCCGGAGTCACGCACCAGTGGCGGAATCAGGCAGACGCGCAGGGTTTAGGTCCCTGTGCCCGAAAGGGCGTGTGGGTTCGATTCCCACCTGGTGCACCAACGATCCTCGCCGCTCGGACCGACTACGGCGGCGGGGCCAGCGAGCGGTAGTAACGGAAGGCGTCGCCCATCGTGTACATCGCCGGCAACTGGGGTGGGGGCACATCGGCGCCGGCCAACGACTCGACCAGCACGATGAGCAGGAACGCCTGGAACGAGTCGAGTCCCACCTCGTCGTAGAGGTCAGAGTCGAGTCCGAGGGTTGGCGGCGCATCGAGCTGGAGCCCGGCCAGCACCTGCTCGGAGAAGTCCTCGAAGGTCAACATGGTTCGCTCCGCTTTCGAGTGGTCGAGTGGTCGAGTGGTCGAGTGGTCAGCCGGGGACGGCGGCCCGGATGCGTCGGGCCAGACGGGCCGCGGCCGTCGGCGCGTCGACCAGGCGGTGCCGGATGCTGGTGCAGCCGTCCGGACCGCCGCCGGCGCCGCAGGCCGTGCCGGTGCTGAGCACCGTGGCCAGATGCGAGGCCAGGCTGACGTCGCGATTGCTGGCGTCGACGCCGACCCCGGCCTGATCGATGAGGGTGGCGTTGAACGACTGGTCGAACGCCTGCGGTCGTACCACGGCCGGAACACCGGCCCGCACGAAGGCGAAGGTGGTGCCGAGCCCACCATGGTGGATGGCCGCCTGGGCCTCGGGGGCCAGTTGCGACAGCGGCAGGTAGCCAGTCGCCCGCAGTGGCGACGGCCTGGTGCAGCCATCGTCGCCCCAAGGGCCCCGGGCGCCGACCAGCACGGCTCGCACGTCGAGCGTCGTGACCGCATCGACTGCCGCGTGCCAGGCGTCGATGCCGCGCTGGCCGATAAACGAACCCTGCGTGATGATGACCGCCGGATCGCTACTGGATCGCAGCCAGGCGAGCGTGTCGGTCAGTTCGCCGGCCGCCGCCAGTTGCTCGGAATCCCAGTAGGGGAACCCGGTGACCTCGCAGCCGGAAAGCACGGCCGGCGAGCCGAGCAGGGCTCGGTCGTGCAGGATCGCTCCGGCGGGATCGACGCCCCAGAGCACCAACGCCTCGCCGTAGGTGTCGATCGCCCGCGGTCCCGCCAGGTCCGTAGCCAGGCGTCGATAGCGCGGCGCGAAGTCGGCCGGTGCCACGTCACCTGGGGCTCCCGTCATGCGATGGTGCTGTGGGTACATCGACAGCGCGACGTGGGGCACCCCCGCATGCAAGGCGGCGATGCGGGCCGCGGCGGCGAAGCTGGTGGTGACGACGACGTCGGGTCGGGCGGCGTCGATGGCTCGGGCAAGGACGGCGACGCTCTCGACCAGGGCAGGGGTGACGTAGTCGTCCCACGTGGCGCCCCACGAGGCCCATCCACCCTGGGCGGTCGTGAAGAGCGTGTCGTCGTGCAAGACCCGGGTCTCGTC
>JAYUBX010000116.1:0-1544 GCA_043740665.1 Candidatus Neomicrothrix sp. | reverse complement strand
ACGGCTTCGCACTCGTATCCATTGGGAGCGAGACGAAAGCGGCGTGCTTCGATCTGCTCGGGCGTGAGTCCCACGGCTGAACGAACCTCCTGGTGGCCGTCTCGTGCGGCCCGCGTGAGCGAAACCCGTTCTTTCGGCCGTATGACTCGTGATCCTAGAACAAGTTCTCGTCGTGCTCAATGCTTCATGTTTGATCCGGGGGCCGAGCTGGGCTGGGCCCGATCTGGTTGCCGAATCGGGGGTGGGACTACGTTGTCGCCATGTTGCAGATCCGAGACGCCATCCTGGGGGGCGCGTCCGGCGACGAGCTGGCCGACCTGCCCCTGCCCGAGTCCTTCCGAGCCGCCGTGGTGCTGGCCTCCGAACAGGAGATGTTCGCCGGGCTCGACTCGCCCGACAAGGACCCTCGCCTGAGTCTGCACGTGCAGGACGTCCCCGTGCCCGAGCTGGCCCCCGACGAGGCCGTCATCGCGGTGATGGCCAGTTCGATCAACTTCAACACGGTGTGGACCTCGATCTTCGAGCCGCTGTCCACGTTCGGGTTCCTGAAGCGCCTGGGCAAGGAGAGCGCCTGGGGCGCCCGTCACGACCAGCCGTTCCATGTCGTCGGGTCCGATGCGTCGGGTGTCGTGCTGCGCGTCGGTTCGGCGGTGCGCAACTGGAAGCCGGGCGACAAGGTCGTGGTGCACTGCAACTACGTCGACGATCAGGACCCGGCGGCCCACAACGACTCGATGCTCGCCGCCAACCAGCGCATTTGGGGGTTCGAGACCAACTACGGCGGTCTGGCCGACCTGTCGATCGTCAAGGCCAACCAGCTCATGCCCAAGCCGGCTCACCTCACGTGGGAAGAATCGGCTGTCAACGCCCTGTGCAACTCGACCAGCTATCGCATGCTGGTCAGCAAGAACGCCGGCGCCATGAGTCAGGGCGACGCCGTGCTGATCTGGGGCGCCACCGGCGGCCTCGGCGGCTACGCGACCCAGTACGTGCTCAACGGTGGTGGCACGCCCGTCGGGGTCGTGTCGTCGGCCGACAAGGGCGAGATCCTGAAGGAGATGGGCTGCGACGCGGTCATCGACCGCAAGGCGGCGGGCTACCAGTTCTGGGCCGATGAGTTCCACCAGGACGAGAGCGAGTGGCGCCGCCTCGGCAAGGACATCCGCGGCCTGATCGGTCGCGACGTCGACTTCGTGTTCGAGCACCCCGGTCGCCAGACGTTCGGTGCGTCGGTGTTCGTGGCGGCCCGGGGCGGCACGATCCTGACCTGTGCGGCCACCAGCGGCTACATGATCGAGTACGACAACCGCCATCTGTGGATGAAGCTGAAGAAGATCATCAGCTCGCACTTCGCCAACTACGCCGAGGCGTGGGCGGCCAACCAGCTGATCTGCGAAGGCAAGATCCAGCCGATCCTGTCGGCCGTTTTCCCGTTGACCGAGGTGGGCGACGCCGCCAATCAGGTGCACCACAACCTGCACGAGGGCAAGATCGGGGTGCTGTGCCTGGCTCCCGATGAAGGCCTCGGCATCGATGATCCCGAG
>JAYUBX010000115.1:0-2366 GCA_043740665.1 Candidatus Neomicrothrix sp. | reverse complement strand
GCCTTGAGGGCGTCGATGGCGTTGCCGGCCTGGCGTTCCTCCCAGAACCCGACACCCGCGTTCGAGACCAACAGCACCAGGATGATGAAGAAGTCGGCCCAGTGGCCCACGACCGCGGAGAGGATGACCGCAGCCTCGATCATCCACGGGATCGGCCCCCAGAAGTAGGTCAGGAACTTCAGGAGCAGGTTCGGCTTCTTCTCCTCGATCTCGTTCGGCCCGTACTGGATGAGTCGCTGCTGGGCGACGGCCTCGGTGAGGCCGTCCGGTGACGTCCCGAGTCGGTCCATCAGATCGTCGAGCGGGAGCTTCGCGAGGTCGTCCTCGCCCGTCGCGGTCACGCCGGAGTCGGACCCCGAGGTCGGCACGGACGCCGAGGTCGTCATGTCGGCCGATCAGGGGTCGCACCGGCCGGCTCGACCACCGTGCCCGAGGTCCCGTCCAGGAGCTCGGCGGGTGTGGTGCGTCCGATGGGCCGGGCGTGCCGAACCCGACCTCGACGTGAGCCACGTCGGCACAGATCACCAGGGCGTCCCCGTCCAGCAACCGCTCGATGGTGGCCAGCTCCACCATGGCCACCGGATCGGGGGAGGGAACCACGCGGCGCCAGTCGTCGCCGTCGGGCCGGACCTGCCAGCCCCGGGACTCGGCCAGGCGCTCCGCGTCGGCGTAGACGGGGTCGGCGGCGGCCACCTCGGTCTGGCAGATGAGGCTCACCACCTCTTGGCCGGGCAGCGCGTTCCCGAAGGCCTGGAGCAGGAAGTAGCCGATCATCCCCTGGGTCTGAGCGCCCAGCACGTCGAACGGATACGGATGGGGCAGCACGGGGTCGAGCGCGCTCTCGTTGGCCAAGAGTCCCACCTGGGGCCCGTTGCCGTGGGTGATGATCGGATCGTGGTCGCGGGCCAGCGGGACGAGCGCCGCCACCGCGACGGCGATGTGCCTCTCCTGGACCTCCGCAAGAGGCACCTCTCCACGCTCGAGCATGGCGTTGCCGCCGACGGCGACCACCACGCGCATTTCAGTCGCCGATGGCGGCGACCATGGCCGCCTTGATGGTGTGGAGGCGGTTCTCGGCCTGGTCGAACACGATCGACGCCGGTGACTCGAAGACGTCGTCGGTGATCTCGAGAGCGGTCAGTCCCCACTTGTCGTGGATCTGGCGGCCGACATCGGTCTCGGCGTTGTGGAGGGCCGGGAGGCAGTGCATGACCTTCACATCGGGGTTGCCGGTCTCGGCCAGCAGCGCGGCGTTGATCTGATACGGCAGGAGTTGGTCGATGCGCTCGTCCCATTCCGCGGGCGGCTCACCCATGGACACCCACACGTCGGTGTAGAGGAAGGTGGCCCCCTGCACCGCGGCCTGGTGATCAGCGGTGATGGTCAGGCGGGCGCCGGAGGACTCGGCCAGCCCCGTCGCCATCTCACGCACCTCGGCCGAGGGCTGCAGGGACTCCGGCGCCGCCAGGCGCACGTCCATCCCCAGGAGGGCACCGGTGATCAGCAGCGAGTTGGCGGTGTTGTTGCGGGCGTCGCCCAGGTAGCAGAGGGTCAGCTCCGACAGCGGCCGGTCCGAGTGGTCGCGCATGGTCAACACGTCGGCCAGCATCTGGGTCGGGTGCCACTGGTCGGTCAGTCCGTTCCAGACCGGCACGCCGGCCCACTCGCTCAGCGTTTCGACCACGGCCTGGTCGAAACCGCGGTACTCGATGCCGTCGAACATGCGCCCCAGCACCCGGGCAGTGTCCTTGGCTGTCTCCTTCTCCCCCAGGTGGGTCTCGGAGGGACCGAGGTAGGTGACGTGGGCCCCCTGGTCGTGGGCGCCGACCTCGAACGCCGCCCGGGTGCGGGTGGATGCCTTCTCGAAGATGAGCGCGATGTTGCGCCCGACCATCCGCTGGCGTTCGGTCCCGGCCCGCTTCTCCTGGCGGAGCTGGTCGGCCAGGTCGACGAGGAACAGGAACTCGGCCTCGGTGAAGTCGATCACCTTCAGCAGACTTCTTCCGTGCAGATCGATGCCGGCCACGGGCTCGACGAGGGCGGTCATGTCGCGTCCCGGACGATCGGGCACGTCATGCAGCGGGGCCCGCCCCGCCCTCGGCCCAGTTCGCTGCCGGCGATGGTCACGACCTCGATCCCGTGCTTGCGCAGCATGGTGTTGGTGGCGACGTTGCGCTCGTAGCCCATGACCACTCCGGGGGCCACGGCCAGGTAGTTGGTCCCGTCGTCCCACTGCTCGCGCTCGGCGGCCCGGATGTCCTCGTCGGTGGCGAGCACCGTGATCTCGGGCACCTCCAGCGTCTGGGCCAGGGTCGTCCAGAGGTCCTCGTTGGCCGAGATGGTGAGCTCGTCGGGCTGTTCGCCGG
>JAYUBX010000114.1:0-3283 GCA_043740665.1 Candidatus Neomicrothrix sp. | reverse complement strand
CTGGTCATAGGCCGTCGGGTCATGCGGCTTGGCGGCCTGTCCGTGGCCGAGCAGGTCGATGCCGATGATCGGGCGACCGACATCGGTGAGCAGGTCGATCCATCCCGTCTCGCCCCACGTCCGGGCACACGACGTGGCGAAGCCGTGGACGAGCACGACAGGAGGGGCCTCGGTCGTGGTCACGACCCGACTGTACGCTCCCGCGGTGACCGGGACGACCGAGCGATGACGGAGTGGTTGCCGATCGACGACCAATGCGCCATCGATCTGGACGAGGTCGAGGTGCGGTTCAGTCGTAGCAGCGGACCGGGAGGTCAGCACGCCAACAAGACGAGCACCCGGGTCGAGCTGCGGTTCGACATCGCCGGATCGCCCTCGCTCGATGAGGCGCAGCGAAACCGGTTGCTGGATCGCGTCGGCCCCGAGCTGCGGGTGGTGGCCGACGACGAGCGGTCGCAGGTACGCAATCGGGCCATCGCGATCGAGCGCCTGCGGACCCGTTTGGCGGCCGGCCTACGGGTCGAACGGCGCCGTCGGGCCACCCGTCCGACTCGCGGGTCGCAGCTGCGCCGACTCGAGGGCAAGCGCCGGACCGGCGACACCAAGCGGCAGCGCCGCAAGCCTGACGTCAGCGACTGAGTCGGTCGCTACCTGCTGAGGGCTTCGCCGATTGGCGAGTAGCGAACGATGCAGTAGAACGCCCGGATGGCGTCGCGCCACCCGATCTTCTTGCCCTCGTCATAGGTGCGGCCGCTGTACGAGATGCCGATCTCGTAGATCCGCCAGCGTCCGGCGGCGATCTTGGCGGTGATCTCGGGTTCGATGCCGAACCGGTTCTCTTCGAGGGTGAAGCTCTCGAGCACCTCGCGTCGGAAGACCTTGTAGCAGGTCTCCATGTCGGTGAGGTTGAGGTCGGTGAACAGGTTGGACGTGAGGGTCAGCAGCCGGTTGCCGACCGAGTGGCGAAAGTACAGCACCCGATGGGGTAGCCCACCGAGAAATCGGCTGCCGTAGACGACGTCGGCCTTGTCGGCCAGCAGCGGAGCCAGCAGGTCGGGGTATTCGCGCGGGTCGTACTCGAGGTCGGCGTCCTGCACCACCACGAACTGAGCAGTGGCCTCGGCGAATCCCCAGCGGAGCGCGGCCCCCTTGCCCTGGTTGAACGGTTGCAGGTAGATCCGGATCCGGGGATCGTCGAAGGTGGCGAGGATCTCACGCGTGCCGTCGGTCGAGCCGTCGTCGACGATGATGAGCTCGGCCACGGTCGGCGACTCGAGGACGGTCCGAACGACCTCGTCGATCGTGGCCAGTTCGTTGTAACACGGCATGACGACGCTCAGGCACCGGTCGGGGGTGTCGGCGGCGTTCTGCTCGGATCGGGTCGGTTCGGTCATGGTCCTGGAGGGTCGCCTTCGGAAAGATCGGATTCTACGTGGCCGTTCATCGAGGCGGTGTCGTCCACGACCAGCTCACGGACGGCCTCCGCCAACAACAGGAAGACCGCCGCCAGTCCGAGCAGGCTGACCCGGGCGAACTGCGCCGGCCAGACGAAGTCGGCCACGTAGTGATGGCGGATCTGGGAGACCACGGTGTAGGCGGCGGCCAGGCCGAGGCTGGTGGCGGCAGCCAGGGTCAGCAAGCCACGGCCGCGACGCCAGCGGAAAGCCAAGCCGGTCAACCCACCGACGGCGAGCACCATGAGCGGCAGGGCGAGGCCGTGCCAGGGCGTGGTGAGGGTCACGAAGACGGCCAGCGCGAAACCGGCGGCGATGGCCGCGCCCGGCGACGAGCGTGGGCCGACGAGTCGTGGATCGACCCACGCCGGCACCAGTGGGCGGCCCATCAGGCTGGGCGCCACGGGCGTGGGCTTTCGGCGACGACTACGACCGAAGACGACGAGGACGAGGCAGACCGCCAGTCCCACCAGGCTCAGGCCGATGGCGATCCACACGACTCGCTGGGGCTTCCACTCGACATGGATCTGCAACGGCCCGGTGCCGACCACGGCGGGATCGAGCATCCACCCGTTGCCGTAGCCGTCGATCACCTGGGGGGCCGGAAGGGCCTGGCCGTTGACGGTGGCGCTCCAGCCCTCGCTCCACGACTGGCCCACCGCCAACCAGAACGGCTTGGTGGCGGCGTCGATGGTCACGTCGTAGGAGACCGGGCCATGCGTCACCGACGCGAGGGCGGGCCCGGCCGGCACTGGTGCCGCAGCGAGGGCGGCGACGGCCATGGCCGCGCCACCCTTGTCAGACACGAACGCGAGCTGGTCGATATCGATGCCGAGTTGGCGTCCGACACCGGTGCGGACGATGTGGTCGCCGGCGGTCAGGGTCAGGGTGGTGTCGGCGCCACAGGGCTCAACGGTGAGGCCCTCGCGGGCGATGGCGGCCGTGGTCGTGCCCGTGACCCGAACCGATACCGGCCGGTCGTCGACCGTGACCAGGTCGGCCCGGCAGCCACTGTCGAACGTAGCGGCGGGAGCGTCGACGTGGATGCCAGGCAGGCCGAGCTCGGCGATGGCGACCGGGGCGGTGGCCATGGCGTTCGAGTACCAGTCCTTCTCGAACACGGCCCGAGAGGCCGACACCGTGAAGGTCAGTTGGCTACCGGTCACCTCGGCGAAGTCGACCGGGACGGTCACGACATGGCCGGGGTCCGAGCCGTCGTCGACCGCGGGGATCGGCACGACGACCGCTCGGCTCGGGTCGCCGTCGGGCTCGATGGTGATCTCGGTGGGGACCGAATGGCGACCGTCGGCGACCAGTTGCAGGTCGAGGTGGTCGAGCGTGGTGGGGTGGCCGAGGTCGGTGCGCAGCCACTCGCCGGTCGGCGTGTCGAAGCGTCCGCTCCAAGCGGTCGCCGGGTTGCCATCGAGCGCGGCCGAGCCGCGCTGGGCCAGTGCGCCCGGCAGGTGGGCCGACGATTCGACGGTGACGCCGCCGTGCGCCGCATCACGCAGGCCGAGTAGCAGGTCGATGGTGGCGTCGGGCACGTAGTCCGAGAGTCGGGCGGTGCCGTCGAACCCGAACGAGCGGGCGGTCGGGATCGACAGGACCCGGCTGATGTGGGTTTCCTCGTCGAGCCGAACCGGCTCGGCCGGGTTCGACCGCAGGCGAGAGAACACGACGGCCAGGCGGTGGTCGATCGACGACAGGCCGGCCCGATCCAGCAGATCAGTGGGGGGTCGCAGCACCTCGTCGACCCGTACGCCGTCGAGCCCGACCTCGGCGAAGCCCACGCCGCTGATGCCGTCGTAATAGGGCCGCTTGCCGATGTT
>JAYUBX010000113.1:0-1762 GCA_043740665.1 Candidatus Neomicrothrix sp. | reverse complement strand
GACGTTTTCGGAGGGCAAGGACAAAGAGCTCGGTCACGCGTGCGTGCTCGCGTATAACGACTGGATGTTGGACGAGTGGTGCGGCGACTCCGGCGGTCGACTCATCCCGATCTGCCTGATTCCTCTGTGGGACGCCGAACTCGCGGCTGGCGAGGTGCGGCGTAACGCAGCCCGTGGGGTGCGCGCCGTCGCATTCAGCGAGATCCCGGCCCACCTCGGGCTGCCGAGCATTCATTCGCCATTCTGGGACCCGTTCTTCCGAGCGTGCGAGGAGACGAACACCACCGTGTGCATGCACATCGGATCGTCGTCGCGCATGCCGGCCACGTCGCCCGACGCGCCGCCGTCGGTCACTGCCACGCTCGGGTTCGGCGGGGCGATGATGTCGGTCGTCGACTTCCTCTGGTCGGGCCTGCTGGTGCGTTACCCAAAGCTGAAGCTGGCGTACGCCGAGAGCCAAATGGGCTGGGTACCGTACATCCTCGAGCGGATCGACGACGTCTGGGAGGACAACCAGGGATGGGCGCAGACCAAGCACATTCCCGAGCCGCCGTCGACCTATTTCCACCGCAACATGTGGATGTGCTTCTTCAAGGACCAGACCGGCATCGACAATCGCGACCGGATCGGCATCGACCGGATCACGTTCGAGACCGACTATCCGCACAGCGACTCCACCTGGCCCGACTCCCGAGCCGTGGCTGCCAAGCTGCTCGACGGGTTGACCGACGAAGAGATCTACCGGATCGTGCGAGGCAACGCGATCGACCTGTTCGATCTCCAGGGCTTTTCGTGACGGAACTCTCCTGATGGATCTGGCGTTCTCCGCGGCCGACGATCAGTTTCGCGACGAGGTCCGCACCTGGCTCGCCGAGCATGCGCCAACCGAGCGACGTCCGCACGACCTGCTCGAGGCGCGCCAGTACGACCTCGCCTGGCAGCGCCAGCAGTACGAAGCCGGATGGGCCGGCATCGGCTGGCCCGAGGCGTTCGGCGGGCGCGAGCTGCCGCTCACCCGGCAACTCATCTGGTACGAGCAGTACGCCCGCACCGGTCTGGCGCCGATCGACTCGCGGTTCGTCGGGTTGAGCCACGCCGGGCCGACCCTCATCGCTCGCGGCGACGACGCCCAGCGCGCCGACCATCTGCTGCCGATCCTTCGCGGCGACGTCGTGTGGTGCCAGGGCTTCTCCGAGCCCCAAGCCGGTTCCGACCTGGCGAGCCTGAGCGCCCGCGCAATCGTCGACGGCGACCACCTGGTGGTGACCGGTCAGAAGATCTGGACCAGCTTCGCTCCGGTCGCCGACTTCCAGGAACTGCTGGTGCGCACGAACCCTGACGTGCCCAAGCACAAGGGGATCACCTGGGTGATCTGCGACATGCACTCGCCGGGCATCGACGTGCGTCCGATCCGCACCTTGGACAACGGTCACGATTTCGCCGAGGTGTTCTACGACGAGGTCCGCATCCCGATCGCCAACGTGGTCGGCGAGATCGACAACGGCTGGAGCGTGGCGATGTCGACGCTGTCGTTCGAGCGGGGCACCGCGTTCACGATCAGCCAGGTGCAGCTGTCGTCGAACGTCGAACGCCTCATCGACCTCGCTCGCTCGCGCACGTCGATCAACGGTCGCCCGGTGATCGCCGACGAGTCGATCGCGCAGCGCCTGGCGCGAGCCCGGGCCGAGGTTGCAGCATTGCGGGCGCTCACGTACCTCAACATCTCGCGCAACGCCCGCTCGCCCCAACCCGGCCCGGCGGG
>JAYUBX010000112.1:0-14658 GCA_043740665.1 Candidatus Neomicrothrix sp. | reverse complement strand
CTCGGGTCCTCGTGCTCGAACAGGTGCGTGCCATCGAAGTAACCGAGGCCGTGCTCATCGCTCGGAAAGTGCGACGGCACCCAGTCGAGGATCACCCCGATGTTGTGCTGGTGCAACACGTCGATCAGTTCCATGAAGTCCTGCGGGGTGCCGAACCGCGAGGTGGGCGCGAAGTAGCCGGTGGTCTGGTAGCCCCACGACCCGTAGAAGGGGTGCTCCATCACCGGCAGCAGCTCGACGTGGGTGTAGCCCGTGTCCTCGACGTACCGGGCCAGCGGCTCGGCGATCTCGCGATAGTTGAGCGACCGGTGCTCACCCTCGGCATGACGCCATGAGCCCAGGTGCAGTTCGTAGATCGCCATCGGGGCATCGAGGGCGTTGCGAGCGGCCCGGGTGGCCATCCAGTCACCGTCAGACCAGTCACGGGCCAGGTCCCAGACGACCGACCCCGTGCGAGGCGGAGGCTCGGCCCAGGCCGCAAAGGGATCGGCTTTGTCGACCGTGTAGCCGTTCGCTCCTGACGCGATGTGGAACTTGTAGCGGGCTCCTGATTCGAGCCCGGGCAGGTGGGCCTGCCAGATGCCGGACGAACGCTGCGGCTCGAGGGGGTCGGCCCCCGGCCTCCAGCCATTGAAGTCGCCGATGACCGACACCCGGTCGGCGTTGGGCGCCCACACGCCGAAGGTGACGCCCCCGGCGACCACTTGGGCGCCAAGCCTGTCGTAGAGGCGGGTGTGAGCTCCCTCGTTGAAGAGCCAGACATCGTCGGCGGTGACAAATCCCAACTCGGGATGTGATCGAGTCATGCTCATGGCCGGTTCCCTTGCTGGTGGTCGTCGGTGGACCGTGCCCGGTGATGACTCGACAGCCGCCGCCGCTGCACGGCCCGCAGCAGGGCCGCAACGCCGGGTTGGGCGCCCAGTTCGGTGAGCGGCCCCGGCATGCGCAACACCCAGTTGGGTCGGTCGGACGCGGTACCCGGCACGTTCTGCGGCTCGGTCTCGCCCCGCAGGTCGTCGAGCGATACCAGGATGGCCGGCGAATCGCTCTCGGCCAACAGTTCGAGCAGACCCCGAAACAGGCGACCGACCGTACCGGGCCGATCGAGGTATCCACCCAGCTCGAGGGCCGCGACCAGGCCGTCGCAGGCCCGCTGCCGGGCGCGGAGCGCGTGGCCGGCGTGGTCGGGATGCAGCAGTCCCGCGGTCTGACGGGCCCGCAGATCGTCGCCCTGTACGAAGGCGGCGAAGGTCGGCGTGTCATGGGTGTCGGCGGTGGCAACCATCCGGGCATCGGGCTCGCCCATCGGCTCGCCGGGCCCGGCCGGCATGGCAAACTCGGCGACGTAGCTGCGCAGCACCCGATGACGATCCATGGACTCGCGCACCTCGTCGGGCACGGTGCCGAGATCCTCGCCCACCACGACACACGCGGCCCGTTGCGACTCGATGGCCACGACCGCGAACTGCTCATCGGTCGCCGATCGCACATAGACCCCGTCGGCCGCGGCCATGCCGTCGGGCACCCAGAACAGTCGGTGCAGGCCCATCACATGGTCGAGTCGCAACATGCCGGCATGGCTCATGTGATGGCGCAGGCACTCGCGCAGGTGGCGATGGCCGTCGAGACGCGCGAGATCGGGCCGCAACGGCGGGAACCCCCAGTTCTGGCCCAGAGCGAAGAAATCGTCGGGGGGGGCGCCGACCGCCGTGCCCCAGGCATAGGCCGGCTGATCGATCCAGGTGTCGAAGCCGTCACCACCAGCGCCCACCGGCAGGTCGAGGTAGAGATGCTGACCTCTCGATTCGAGGCTGGCCGACAACTCGCCGACCTGACGGTGCATCGACCACTGGGCGTACACGTGCCGGGCGGCAACCCGCCGGTCGTAGTCGTCCGGCGAGAGCTGGCCGCCCCGTTGCGGTTCGGGCCAACCGTGCCAACCTGATCGTCGGCGTTCGACGACCGCCCGGAACCGGCCGTATTCGACCACAGTCGGATCGGCGGCGACCCACCGGTCGAACTCGGCCCGGTCGGCCACCGGCTGCCCGAAGAACGTGGTGGTGAGATCGTCGAGTAGTGGGGTGACCAGCCGCAACTGGCGAGCGGCGTCGAACTGCGGCAGCTGGCGCAGCGCGGCGATCTCGGCCTGGGTGGCCGGGTCGTCGAGCCGGGCGCGGGCCGCCGGTGACCGGGCCAGCTCGGGCAGGCGCTCGATGTCGAGATAGACCTCGTTCCAGAACCGTCGCGACACCGGCGAGTAGGGGCTCGCGTCGAACGGCTCGTCGAGATAGGCCGCCAGCAGGGGCAGGGTGGCGACGATCTTGCCGCCGTAGCCGTCGATCCAGGCCCCCACGACGTCGAGGTCGGTCAGGTCGGGTCCCAGGCCGAGCTCGGTGCGTACCGAGTACACCGGGGCGAACGCCCCCCAGAGCCGCGAGGCCGCTCCGGGTTGGGTCACGTGCTCGGGCGCCACCAGAACCGTGGCGAGGTGCTGATCACCCGCTCGCTCGACTCGAAGCTGGTGATAGCCGACCGGCAGCTCGGACGGGGTGAGCTCGACCCGCGACCGGGTCCACCGTCGACCGTCCTGCTCGACCTCGCCCACCGAGACCAGTTCGTCGGCCCCGAGGTTCCACACCTGGGTCGCGCCACCCTCGAGCACCAGCTCGACACGGGCCGATACCTGCTGGGCCGTCCGGGGCCCGCACAGCTCGACCACGAGGGGAGCGGATCCTACGACGGTGACGACCGGCGACATCGGGGTGGTGACGACGTCAAGCGCGTGCTGACGAAGAGACCCAATCGCATCGTCGAGGGTCGCCACCGGCACACCCATGGCGACAAGGACGGCCAGCACTGCATCAACCGACGCGCCGTGCCAGCGGCCGGCGACATCCCAGTAGCCGGTCTCGACGCCGAGGGTCGTGGCGTGCTCGAACAGCTCGCCGACGAGGGTCTTGCGGTCGGCGGTCAAGACGACTCGAGGATCGACACGATGCCCCGCAACGGGATCGGGGCCCAGTCCGGCCGATGACCCAGGTCGTAGCGAACTTCGTAGAGGGCCTTGTCGAGGACGTGCGCGCTGAGCAGTGCTCGGGTGTCGTTCAGATCGGATGGCACGAACGGTTGGCCGGCGGCCTGGTCGAGGTAGCCGCTCAGAAAGCGAATGGTCACCCAGCGGTGCCAGACCTGCCCGCGTTGGGCCAGTGCGTCGTGGTGCTCGGCCGGTACCAGCCCGCGCTCGGCATAGTCACGCAGGCCGGCTTCACTGGCGTACTGGAACGACCGCACGATGCCGGCAACATCGGTCAGCGCGCTGCGCTTGATACGCCGTTCGGTGGGTGAGCGCGAGGGCTCGCCCTCGAAGTCGATGATCACGAAGTCGCGGCCGGCATGCAACACCTGACCGAGGTGATAGTCGCCGTGTACCCGGATGCGACTCGCGTCGATTCGGTGCTGGCGCACGGCGGCGAAGCGGTCGAGCAGGCTGGCTTCAGAATCGAGCACCCGTTCGGCGTCGGCCCGTTCCTGACCCTCGTAGTGGTCGAGCATCCGTCGGATCAGCTGCAGTGTCGGACGAACCTGAGCCCGCATCGATTGATACATCGAACGCTGGTAGAGGGTGGTGAAGGGCTCGGGCCGGAACTCGTCGGACTGACCGGCGGCCAGCACCTCGTGCATCTCGGCCGTACGGCGACCCAGCATCTCGGCCGAGTCGAGGTAGGGCCCGATGGCGTCGGCCGTCGGGTCGGGCGGATCGGTGCCGATCAGCTCGATCGCCGCGCTCCAGCTGGGGATGTCGATCAGGTCAGGCAACAGCGCCATCGCTGACTCGTAGAACAGACCCAGCGCATCGAGGGTGTAGTGCCAGGCGTCGCCCTCATTGGGCACGTACTGGTTCAGCACCCCGAGGGTGCGGGGCTCGCTCGACCCCAGCTGGTATTCGAGGGCCCCGAGCAGTCGGGCGCTGTGGGCGAAGCCCTTCTCGGTCAGGTACCGGCCGATCTCGAGGTCGGGGTTCGCCCCCTCCTGGGCGCGGCGGAAGATCTTCATGACCACCTGGTTGCCGAACACCGCGGAGGTGTTGCTCTGCTCGACCGAGGTCCGCGCGACCGACAGATCCGAACCGTTGCTCACGATGCGGCGCAGCTCGGCCGTGGTCGACGTACGCAGCTCGGCACCACTGTTCGAGTCGAAGGTTCGCTGCCGCTTGAACTGAGCCAGCGTCGAGTCCATGAAGGCGTCGTCGGCCGTAGCGTCGAACAGCAACAGGCGCTCGCCCCATGCGGCGACGTCGATCCAGGCGACGGCCGCGTGGGGATGATCGGCCACCATCTGATCGGCCTGGGCGCCGGTGGCCACGGTCAGCGGCACGACGTAGGTCTCCGATTCACCCTCGCTGTACTCGACCTGCACCAAGGTGATGAACGCCGCCGGCTTGCCGCGACCAACGGCCACCGGCACCGCGTCGAGGATCTCGACGGAGCGAAGGGTGCGACTGCGACCCGCGTACCAGCGGTTGCGGTCGAAGAATGCCGGCCAGGCCCGGTTCAGCGCGGCACGACCTCGCCCTCGGGTCCGAAACAGCTGGCGCCAGTCGTCGGGCACGCTGACCACGGCCAGATCTTCGGGTACCGGTCCATGACCCCGCGCGTCATGGTGCTTCGGCTGCAGCGAGAACCAGTAGAAACCGTAGGGGCCGAGGGTGAGGTTGTACCCGCCGTCGTGGACCGGCGCGAACTCGGTGCCGCCGAACAGCTCGACCGGCACCGTGCCGCGGTACTCGTGCAGGTCGAGGTTCACGCTCTGCGCAAATCTCGACAGGTTGGCGACGACCAGCACCGTGTCGTCTTCGTAGGTGCGGGTGAACGCCAGCACCTTGGCGTTCTCGGGCAGCAAGAAGGTGATGTCGCCGCGACCGAACACCTTGTGCTGGGCTCGCAGGGCCAGGATGCGGCGCATCCACCACAGCAACGAGCTCGGGTTCTGCTGCTGAGCCTCGACGTTGACCGTCTCGTAGTGGTATTCGGGGTCGATGATGGCCGGCAGGTAGAGCTGGTGGGGGTTAGCGCCCGAGAACCCGGCGTTGCGATCGGGGCTCCACTGCATCGGTGTGCGCACCGAATCTCGATCGCCCAGATAGACGTTGTCACCCATGCCCAGTTCGTCGCCGTAGTACAGAACCGGCATGCCCGGCAGGGCGAACAGCAGACCGTTCATCAGCTCGATCTTGCGGCGATCGTTCTGCAGCAGCGGCGCGAGCCGACGGCGGATGCCCACGTTCACCCGCATCTGCGGATCGGCGGCATAGGCGCGGTACATGTAGTCCCGCTCCTCGTCGGTGACCATCTCGAGGGTGAGCTCGTCATGGTTGCGCAGGAAGATGGCCCACTGGGCGTTCTCGGGGATGTCGGGGGTCTGCTGCAGGATGTCGATGACCGGGAAGCGGTCCTCCATCCGCAACGACATGAACAGCCGCGGCATCAGCGGGAAATGGAAGGCGGCCTGACACTCGTCGCCGTCACCGAAGTAGGCGACGCTGTCCTCGGGCCACTGGTTGGCCTCGGCCAGCAGCATCCGCCCCGGGAAGTTCGCGTCGACGTGGGCCCGCAGCTCGCGCAGGAACTGGTGGGTCTCCGGCAGGTTCTCGCAGTTGGTGCCGTCCCGTTCGAACAGATACGGCACCGCGTCGAGCCGCACGCCGTCGACGCCCATCTCCAGCCACTGGTCGACGGCGCGCAGCATGGTCGACCGAACCTCGGGGTTGTCGAAGTTGAGGTCGGGCTGATGCGAGAAGAACCGGTGCCAGTAGTACGCGCCGGCGACCGGATCCCACGCCCAGTTCGACGACTCGTAGTCCTCGAAGATCACCCGGGTCTCGCGGTAGCGGTCGGGCGTGTCGCTCCACACGTAGAAGTCTCGCCACCGGCTACCGGCCTTGGCCTGTCGGGCCCGCTGGAACCACGGGTGCTGATCGCTGGTGTGGTTGAGTACCAGTTCGGTGATCACCCGCAATCCCCGACGATGGGCCTCGCGCATGAACGCCTTGAAGTCGCGCATCGTGCCGTACGCCGGATTCACACTGCTGTAGTCGGCGATGTCGTAGCCGTCGTCGCGCAGGGGCGACGGATAGAACGGCAGCAACCAGATGGCGTTGACCCCGAGCTGCTGCAGGTAGTCGAGTCGGTCCGTCAGCCCTTTGAAGTCACCGACGCCGTCACCGTTGCTGTCGCCGAAGGCGCGCACGTGCAACTCGTAGATGACCGCGTCGCGGTACCAGAGTGGGTCACAAGGATCGTCGGCGATCATGAGGCAGTCGGACTCGGAGGGGAAGGCGGCACGGGCAATGAACGACGGGCGACCTCGCCGGCGGCGTCGTCGGGTTGCGAGACCCGGAACACGTGACCGGGCTGTCGGTCGGGATGGAGCTCGACGAAGTTCGAACCACCCTGCCAGACATAAGCCGTTGCTCCCAACAGGTCGTCGACCACGAAAGGACGGGAGGGATCGAGACCCAGGGCGGCCAGGTCGAGGTCGACCATGCCAGCCTGCCGATCGGACGGGTCGAGGTTCACCACGATCAGCATCGTGGCCAGCGCCGGCTGGGCAGGGTCGACCGATGGTCCGCGGTGCGGGGTCTTCGAGTAGCAGATCAGGGCATCGTTGTTGGTGCCGTGAAAACGCAGGGTTCGCAGCGTGTGCAACGCCAGGTGGTTGCGGCGGATCCGGTTGATGTCGGCCAGCAGCGGTCGCAAGGTGCGCGCGTGGGACCGATCCCACCGGCAGATCTCGTACTTCTCGGACTGGGCGAACTCTTCGAGGCCGTTGCCCGCCGGCTCGTTGACGCCCAGCTCGTAGCTGGGTCCGTAGACGCCGTAGCTGGGCGAGAGGGTCGCGGCCAGCACCAGGCGCAGCGCGAACGCGGTGAGCGGCGCGTGCTGCAGATGCTCCGGCAGGATGTCAGGCGTCGTGGGCCAAGCGTTGGGCCGGAACTCGTCGACGCTCGGCGCCGTGCTCAGCTCGGTGAAGTACTCGACCAGATCGGCCTTCGAGGTGCGCCAGGTGAAGTAGGTGTAGCCCTGCGTGAATCCCACTTGCCCGAGCCGGCGCATCACCGCCGGCCGAGTGAAGGCCTCGGCCAGAAACAGCATGCCCTGGTGTCGACTCTGGACCTCGGCGATGAGCCACTGCCAGAACGCGAACGGCTTGGTGTGCGGGTTGTCGACGCGGAACACCCGGACACCCTGCTCACACCAGAACAGGGTGACCGCCAGCAGTTCGTCCCAAAGGGCACGCCAGGCCGGGCTCTCGAAGTCGAGCGGGTAGATGTCCTGGTACCGCTTCGGTGGGTTCTCGGCGTACTGGATCGTGCCGTCGGGCCGGTGCCGGAACCACTCGGGATGCTCGGTGACCCAGGGGTGATCAGGCGAGCACTGAAACGCCAGATCGAGGGCGAGGTCGATCCCGAACCGGGCCGCGGCCGTGGCCAGTCGCCCGACGTCGGCCACGGTGCCGAGCTCAGCCAGCACGGCGGTGTGTCCCCCGGCGGCCGACCCGATCGCCCACGGGCTGCCGGGATCGTCGGGCGAGGCCTGCGGGGCATTGTCGCGGCCCTTGCGGAACGACTGTCCGATCGGGTGCACCGGCGGCAGGTAGAGCACGTCGATGCCCAGATCGGCCAGTTCCTCGAGCTGGTTCTCGACGTCGAGCAAGGTGCCGGGCGTCGCCGGGCCGCGGGCCTGCGAGCCAGCGGTCACTGACCCGGGGGCCGAACGGCTCTCGTCGCGGGGCGCCGCCGAACGGGGGAATAGCTCATACCAGGTCGAGAACAGGGCCCGCTCCCGCTCGACCTGCACGACGAACCGGGCCGAGACCGTGGCGTCGCCGGGGCGCAGGGCGGCCCGGGCCGCGCGTTCGAGACGCCGCCCGACATCGAGATCGACCAAGGCGGCGAGGTCGCCGCCGCGAAGCGACGCCGCGCCGGCCCGCAGGTCCTTGGCCGCGCCCTGGCGCGAGCGCCCAGCCTGCGCCTCGAGCAATTCGGCACCCGCCAGCAGATCGCGGCTGATGTCGACCGCCGCTTCGAACTTGCGGCGGGTTGCATCCCGCCACGTCGAGACCCGATCGATCCAGGCTCGCACCTCGAAGCGGTGCTCACCCTTGTCGGCCGGCACGAACGTCGCCTGCCATTGGTCGCGACCCGGGTTCGTCGACGTCATGACGACGTCGGTCCAGTCAGCCGCGCCGGGCGCCCGATGGGCCACCACCACATAGAGGTGATCGTGGCCGTCGGCGAACACGGTGGCCCCGACCGTGACCGGCTCGCCGGGCACGCGCTTCAGTGGGAGGGCGCCGCCATCGACCGACGGCGTGACGTCCGTGACCACGATCCGGCTCGGAGCCGGCGGCGGAGTGGGACGAGCAGACGACGCCGGCATGGTCCTAGTTCTACCCGCTTCACCCCTGCTCCTTGCCCCGGCCCGCACCGAGCCGGGTCAGGATGCCGTTCGGGCCTGACCCGAGTTCGGGTCGACGACCAGGCTCTGCGTGTCGACTGCCTGGAAATCGCTGCCCTTGATACGGCCCAGGGTCTGCAACAGATCGTTGTTCCACCGCGAATCAGGTACCCCACTCACGTACCAGGCCGAACCGTTGTCGGCCACGATCGCGCCGTACTTCTGCAGGGCCACGATGATCGGTCGGACGGCCGGGTCGAACGTGGTCGGGTTGATCGACGCCTGCAGACGGAACCACGCACCCATCGGAGCGACGTTCAGGCTGGTCGTCGAGCCGGCCTGATGGCGGGCGGGCCACACGAACGCGCTCTGCGTGGCGGGAATGGTGATGCGGATCGCGTGCGACACGGTGCCACTCGCCACCTCGTCATAACGCACCAGTCCCGGCAGGATCGGCAGGCCGGCAGCATCGGCCGACGTCCAACCCTTCGGTCGCAGGACGTTCGACCGTAGGTCGAAGACGGCACCCGAGCCGACCTTCCACGAACCGTCGGCGTTGCGGTGCGAATTCCATGTCTCGTAGAGCTTGCAGGTGTCGCGGTCGACCACCAGCACATGACGGTCACCCGTCGATGCCGCACCACCCTCGATCGGCGCGTCGGCCGGGATCGGGTAGGGCCCCTTGTCGCTCTCGCTGGCGTAGTCGAACGACACCTTCACCTTGGTCTGAGTCCCTGGCACCGTCGTGAACGGGATACCGATCGGACCGCCGGCCCACAGTCGCGAACCGAAGTCCGCCTTCAGGTGCGCCGTCGAACCTGCGCTGGCCACGTAGGCCGTCGATCGGACCGCGGCCGGCAACGACCGCACATCGGCGTGCCAGTAGCTGTTGGCCGGCGTGATCGGACAATCGGGAGCGCCCGGCAACGTCACGACGGCGGGCAGACACGCCGTCGCCAGCAACCCGACGGTGACCAGGCTGCCGGTGAGGCCGGGGCACAGACGCGGTCGGGTTCGCATGTAGGCCTATCGACCTATTCGCGTCTGGGCTTGACCGGTTCGGCCGCTCAACCACCGTTGCGCCGAACTAGATCAGCGAGAGCACGAGCCCGATCTGGCCCAGGTGGTACGTGATCATCACGACCACGTTTCCCCACGAGTGATCCTGCACGAACCGATTCCAGGCGATGAGCGCATCGGATGTGTAGAAGAGGGCAGCTCCGGCGATGGCGAACGGATTCCGGGTGCCGACCGCGCACACCACCATGAGCGAGATCACGATCAGGTAGCCCATCACGGGACCGGCCATGGTCGGTTCCTGACGGCGGACAGCGTTGACGATCCGCACACCGATCGCCAGGCCGCCGACCACCACGACGGCGAGTCCGACGGCGAGTCCGGCCAGGGTGACCCCGCTGATCACCAGGCCGATGATGTAGGCGATGTGGGCCGCCAGAAAGGCGGCCAGTCCGAAGATGAACCACTGCTCACCCGGCAGCATCAGGAACACATCCCCGATCAGCGAGAAGATCAGGCCGACCACGAACGCACCGAGCACGACCTCGCTCTGCACATCGAGCGACAGGGCCACGACGATGAGCATCACCATGGTCAACGGCTTGGCCACGTACTCGAGCGTCTTGCGGCCTGTCGCCACCGCCAGCCAGTCGGCGGCGGCGACCGCCAGGGTCATGGCCAACAGGAGAAATGCCGTACTGTTCACCGAACCAGTGTGACCGATCACATGCTTACCCACCTGCGCCGGATGGTGCGCGGAGCTCACCTACGCTCCCCCGGTGCGCCCAAACTGACACTCGTCAACCTGCGAGCCAACCCGGTGCGATTCATCGCCACCATGCCGGCCATCATCGTCGGGACCGGCTTCCTCGCCGCGACTCTCGTGCTGGGCGACTCGCTGAGCACGGCCCTGGCCCACAAGATGGGTTGGGCTGTCGGCGACACGCTGCAGCTGGCCACGACGTCAGGACAGAAGCCCGTCGGGGTGGTCGGCTTCACGCGCTACGCCACCCAACCGGCGTCGGGCGCCAACGGCGACATCGTCGTGAGTCAAGCCGACGCGTTTGAGTTCCTCACGTCGAATGGCGAGGCCTATGACTCGATCCATGTGAAGGCCGACCCCGGCGTCAGCCCCGATATCGTCACCGCCAACCTGCCCGGCGCCGTGATCCAGGTGATGGCGGTTGGTACTGTCGTCACCCTGGTGTAGGCGTTCATCCCAGCGTTCCGGGCCGCCCGCATCAACCCCATCGCGGCACTGCGGATCGCCGCCGTCGATCGCAGCGGCACCAACCGATTCCGTGCCATCGCCGGCCTGTTCTTCATCAGCTTGGGCGTCGTCACCCTGCTGGTCGGCAGCGCCGCCGGACTGGCCCTCGCCATCGGGGGCGGGGCGCTGCTCCCTCCTCGGTGTGTTGATCGGCGGGCCCGTGCTGGCCGCCGGATTCTCGAGCTTCGTCGGGCTGGTGCTCAATCGGTTCGGCATGCCGTCACGCCTGGCCTGGCTAACGCCAAGCGCAACCCATCACGCACCGCGACCACGGCCAATGCGCTGCTCATCAGTGTCTTTCTCGTCGTCTTCGTCACCCCCGCCGGTGGCACCGTGCGCGACTATGCCGTCAGCGTCATCTCGCAGTTCTCCGGGGCTGACCTGAACGTGGCCAGCACCTCGGGCGGCATCGCGCCGTCGCTGCGAGATCAGATCCAGGCCACCCCAGGTATCAAGCAGTCCACCGCCGTCTACGACCGCATCGGGTTGGCCGTCAGCAGCGGTGGGTCGGCGGCGGCAACGACCGCATTCCTGTCACGGCCGGTGACCTCAGTCAGGTTGGGTCGGTACTCGGGTCACCTTCAACAACCGCAAGGTCGAGCAGTTCACGGTGGGGGCGATCATGCAGCTCAGCCTCGACCTACCCGGCTACGTCATCTCCCAGAGGGCCGCGTTGGCGGCGATGCCCCATCTGCTGCCGAACAAGGTCGCCATCGCCGTGCAACCCGGACAGCTGAACTCGGTGAAGGACTCGCTCGACACCCTGACGGCGCCCTATTCGACCATCGAGGTGCAGCCCGGCAACGCCTCCGCCATCACCGTCAAGGGCGTCTTCAACGACCTCATTTCGTCGGTCAATGCGTTGTTGGCGCGGGCCGTGATCATCGCCGTCCTCGGCGTCGTGTTCGGCCTGTTCGTGGTGTGGGCGGTGACCCAAGCGCTGGTCAAGAACGGGTCCTCGTTCTCATGGCCGTGGCGCGAGATGGCGGTCGTCGGCGAGCGGTGGGAGGCGGCAGTGCTACCCCTCTGGCGGTCGCACAAACGTGGGGATGATGGCGGCGCTGTCGGGACAAACGGCCCGGCCGGCGGTCCATCCGTCGAGCCCCGCGACTTCGACCCACGCCGAGTCGGCCACCTCGCCGTCAGGAAACGTGAACGGCCCGGCCGACACCGTTCGGTAGACCCGGGCGATCTCTCGCACCCGATCATCGACGTAGCGCACCTCGCCCAGCGCTTCGAGCGGTGTCGAGATGCCGGCTTCCTCGTCCAGCTCGCGTGCGGCGGCGGCGTCCCAGTCCTCGCCGGCACCGACCACGCCACCGAGGGCCAGATCCCAGTACGAGGGCCAGATGTCTTTCCATGCGGCCCGCTGGTGAACCAGCATGCGCGAGCCATCCGAGACGATGATGAAGACCGCTCGATGCAGCAAATTGGCCCGCCGCATCACCCGGCGGGTGACCGAGCCGAGTACCTCTCCATCATCGGACAGATGATCGACCAACTCGTCACCGGCCGAAATCGGACCGGCAGGCTTCGACTCGGTCATGCCAGATCGCGGGCCCGCGTCAGCGCCTCCTGCCAGCCGGTACGGTCCTCGACCAGCGAGCGAAGCTGCATGACGTGGCGCGGTCGGTTCATGCCCAGCACGCCCACGACCCGACCGGCGCGGCCGTAGAGCGCCACGAACCGACGCTCGTCGAGCGAACCGATCACGACCTCGAAGTCGTCGCCCGCCGACGATCGGCCCGCGAGCTGGATCTTGCGGTCGTACTGGTCGCTCCAAAACCAGGGAACCGGGTCGAACGTGTGCGGCTCTCGGCCGTTGTCGTCCGCCAGCAGCCGCTTGGCCGCCGCTTCACCCATCTGCACTGCCGTCTCCCAGTGCTCGACCCGCAGCATCTCGCCGTACCGGGCACTCGGCCACCGGGCCACGTCGCCCGCGGCCACCACCCCTGGCGCGGCGCACAACGTGTGGTCGGTGACGATGCCGTCGTCGAGCTCGAGGCCCGAGCCCTCGAGCCAGCCGGTGTTGGGTGAGACCCCGATGCCGACGACCACCACCTCGGCGGGGATGACCGAGCCGTCGTCGAGTCGTACCGCCTCGACGCGGTCGGTGCCGTCGAAGCCGGCGACGCCCGCGCCGAGGCGCAGGTCGACGCCGTGCTCAAGGTGCAGATCGGCCATGGTGGCGCCAATAGTCGGCCCGAGAGCCCGCTCGAGCGGAAAGGCCGCAGCTTCGAGAATGGTGACCTCGAGCCCTCGGCCGCGGCAGGTGGCCGCCACCTCGGCCCCGATGAACCCGGCGCCCACCACCACGACTCGGCTGGGCCGGTCGTCCAGGGCGTCGCGCAACCCGAGGCAGTCGTCCAGTGAACGAACCACGTGGATGCCCTCGAGCATCGGCGCGCCCGGCAACCATCGGGCCGAGGCCCCAGTCGCCAGGATCAACCCGTCGTACCCCACCCGTTCGCCGCCGTCGAGACGCACGAACCGATCGGCCCGATCGAGCCCCATGGCCCGACGACCCAAGCGATACTCGAGGCCCAGATCCTCCTTGGCCGCCGGCAGGGTGATGCGTTCGACACCCCACTCACCGGCCAACACCTGCTTCGAGAGGGGCGGCTTGTCGTACGGCGTATTGGCATCGGCGTCGATGACGGTGATGCCACCGTCATAGCCCTCGGCCCGCAGCGTGTGGGCCGCGTGCATACCCGCCAACGAGGCGCCGACGATGACCACCGAGCCGATCACTCGGGGACTCCCTCGTTCACTCCTCGACGATGGCGATGGCCTGCTTGGGGCATCGCTGCACCGATTCCTCGAGCTTGGCGCGCAACGATTCGGCCGGCGTCTCGTCGAGGACGTAGAGGAAGTCGTCGTCACGCACTTCGAAGATCTCCGGCGCGATCCCCATACAGATCGCGTTGCTCTCACACAGGTCGTAGTCGACCACTACTCGCATCTCAGCCCCCTAGGCGCCTCGCACATCGAGCGCCCATCATGCCTCACCCCAGAGAGCAATCCTGCCGCCCCGCTTGCGACCGAATCTGATGGAGTGTCAGATTGTCGCCATGACGACCAACCCGCCCCGCCCACCACTGGCCGGTGTCCGCATCCTCGAGGTGGCCATCCTCGGCCCAGGGGCCATCACCACCTCGCTCGCCGACCTCGGTGCCGACGTGATCAAGATCGAGTCGCCCCAGGGTGACTACATCCGCCAGATGACCTGGCCCATCGTCGAGGGCGTGTCGCTGATGCACCTGCACATCAGCCGGGGCAAGCGCAGCCTGGTGCTCGACCTCAAGAGCGCGGAAGGAGTTGCGACCTTCCTCGAGCTGGCGCGCCACGCCGATGCCGTCATCGAAGGCATGCGGCCGGGAGCGCTCGAACGGTGCGGTGTCGGCTACGAGAAACTGCTCGAGGTCAACCCGCGGATCGTGTTCTGCTCGATCTCGGGCTACGGCGCGACCGGTCCCTATCGCAACCTTCCGAGCCACGGCATCGCCTATGACACCTGGGCCGGCCTGGTCGCCCCCGGCCACGACGACGAGGGCCATCCCTACATTCCCGAGCACCCGTCGATGGGCATTCACGCCGGGCCGCTGTTCGGCGCGCTGGGCGTGCTGGCCGGCATCATCCGCGCCCGCGAGACCGGCGAGGGCTGCCGGATGGAGATCGCCCAGAGCGACGCCGCTGCCGCCATGGACTGGCTTCGCAGCGAGACCTACAAGGCCTACGAGCGCCCCGAGAGCGAAGTCACCGGCAACAAGAGTGACGACTACGAACGCCGCGCGCCGGGTACCGCCGGTATGCAGGGTGGTGTGCGCTATCAGATCTACGAGTCGTCCAATGGCCACGTCATCTTCATGGCCAGTGAGCGCGAGTTCTGGAAGAACTTCTGCGTCGGCATCGGCC
>JAYUBX010000111.1:0-2318 GCA_043740665.1 Candidatus Neomicrothrix sp. | reverse complement strand
CCGGCACCATCACCGCGCAGCTGCTCTACGAGATCCAGGGACTCGGCTACTACAACCCCGACGTGGTCGTGGCCTTCGACTCGATCGACGTGGCCGACGATGGCCCCGACCGGGTGCGGGTCAGCGGCGTGATCGGCCTGCCCGCCCCCGAGACGACGAAGGTGGCGCTCAACTACCTGGGCGGCTATCGCAATTCGATGACGTTCGTGGTGACCGGACTCGACGTCGAGACCAAGGCCGAGCTGGCCGAACGCACCCTGTGGTCGCTCATCGAGGGAGGCCGAGCGAGCTTCGACTCGGTCGACGTACGGCTGCGACGCACCGACCACGTCGACCCGGCCACCAACGAGGACGCCCAGGCCGAGCTTCGGGTCACGGTGATGGACCGCGACAAGACCAAGGTCGGCCGGGCCTTCTCGAACGCGGTGATCGAGATGGTGCTGGCCAGCTATCCCGGCCTGTTCACCACGTCGCCGCCGTCGGACGCGACCAGTTTCGGCGTCTACTGGCCGGCGCTGATACCCGACGATGTGCCCCGGCACGAAATGGTGCTCGGTGACACCCGCACCGTGATCGAGCCGGTTGCCACCGAGCAACGAATCATCGCGGGCGGTCGGACCGACACGTTCATGTACAGCCTCGCCGCCGCCGATCCGTCGGCCGGCGCCGAGGGCGGCGGGCAGAGCGCCATCTGGCCGGGTCCGCTCCGCGAGCTGCTCGAGATAGCCGATCGACCCGATGAGCCAGTCTCCCGGATCGCGCTCGGTCGGGTCTTCGGTGCCCGCTCGGGCGACAAGGGCGGCAACGCCAACGTCGGGGTGTGGGCCCGCAGCGACGAGGCCTATGTCTGGCTGCACCGGTTCCTGACCGTTGACCGCCTGCGTCAGCTGATGCCGGCCGAGACCGAGGGCCTGGCGGTGGCGCGCTACGAGCTGCCCAACCTGCGGGCGCTCAACTTCGTCATCGTCGGCCTGCTCGGGCGCGGCGTCGCCGCCTCGACCCGAAGCGATCCGCAGGCCAAGGGACTCGGTGAGTACCTGCGGGCCAAGGTCGTCGAGATCCCGACTCGGCTGCTCGACCAAGCCCACGTCGATCCGGCCGACCTCGAGCAGCTCCCCCCGCCCCCACCGCCGTCGTAGACCCGGAGACCGCATGCACTTCACCGCCGAACACGACCTCTTTCGCAAAACGGTCCGCGACGTGGTCGAGCGCGAGATCAACCCCCACGTCGACGAGTGGGAAGCGGCCGGCATGTTTCCGGCCCACGAGCTCTTCCCCAAGCTGGCCTCAGCCGGCCTGTTGGGCCTCGAGTACGACCCGGTCTACGGCGGCCAGGGCGCCGACCACAGCTACACGGTGATCTTCGGTGAGGAGGTCGGCCGGGCCGGGTGCGGCGGCATCCCGATGGCCATCAGCGTGCAGACCGATATGGCCACGCCCTCGCTGCACCGGTTCGGCACCCACGAGCTGAAGCAGCAGTATCTGGCCCCCGCCATCAGGGGCGAGATGGTGACCGCCATCGCGGTGACCGAGCCTGACGCCGGCAGCGACGTGGCCGGCATCCGCACCCGTGCCGTTCGCGACGGCGACGAGTGGGTCATCAACGGATCGAAGCTCTACATCACCAACGGCACGCAGGCCGACTGGCTCTGTCTGCTGGCCCGCACGTCAGAGGAGACCGGCTACCGGGGCATGAGCCAGATCGTGGTGCCGACCGACCGGCCCGGCTTCACCGTCAGCCGCAAGCTCGACAAGCTGGGCAACCGGTCGAGCGACACCGCCGAGCTGTCGTTCAACGATCTGCGGGTGCCGGTGGCCAACACCATCGGCGAGATCGGGCGTGGTTTCCACCAGCAGATGGCCCAGTTCCAGAACGAGCGGATGATCGCTGCCTACATGTCGATCGGCGGCATGCTGGTCGCCGTCGAACGCACCATCGAGTACGTGAAGGCTCGCCATGCCTTCGGGCGTCCGCTGGCCGACAACCAACATATCCAGTTCGCCCTGGCCGAGTTGGTCGCCGAGATCGACGTGGCGCGGGCCTACAACCACACCTGCGCCGAGGCCTATCTGCGGGGCGAGGACACGACCCGGTACGCCACCATCGCCAAGCTGATGACCGGCCGACTGAACCGCAAGGTCGCCGATACCTGCATCCAGTTCCACGGTGGCGTCGGCTACATGGAAGAGACCTGGACGGCGCGCTTCTTCCGTGACTCGCGCCTGCTCTCGATCGGGGGCGGAGCCGACGAGGTCATGTTGCGGGTGCTGGCCCAACTCGACGACATCGGTCGCAGCTGACGCCACCTCGATCGCTG
>JAYUBX010000110.1:0-4233 GCA_043740665.1 Candidatus Neomicrothrix sp. | reverse complement strand
AGCCAACGTTCCCTACTACGAGCGGTTCGGCTTCAAGGTCACGGGCGACACCCAACTCGGCACCGACGGCCCCACCATCTGGTTCATGTGGCGCGACCCGCAGGTCCCCGACGCCTGACCCGCTCAATGCGGATTGGCTAGCCGGTGAAGGTTGGGGTCGCGTTCACCGGATGAGCGCCGGCGGGGTCAGCCGCCAGGGTCGTCGTCGTGGTGACGGCGATGGGCTCGGTCTGGGGCAAGGGCAGCGGCTGGCAGACACTGCCGGTGGCGGGCAGGCCGAAGGCCGGCAGCACTGGCGGCTCCATGAAGCCGGGATGGGCGAAGTCGAGCGAGTCGAGCAGGTTGTCGGCGTTGGCGTCGCGATAGGTCATGGCGCCGAGGTTGAACTTGGTCTCGATGAACTTCAGCACGGACGTGTGGTCGTGCACGACGTGGGAGACATAGTTCTTCTTGGCGAAGGGCGAGATGATGAACGCCGGCACCCGCATGCCGTACTGGGCGAAGTCGCCGGGCTGGTCGGGTGGCACCGTGATGCGCGGGGCGATCCCGTCAGGGGCGACGGCGGCCGGCGGCGGCACATGGTCGTAGGAGCCGCCGTGCTCGTCGTACATGAAGAGCAGCACCGTCTTCTCCCATGCTGGGCCGTGCATCACCGCGTTGATGACGGCCGAGCTGTAGGCCTCGCCGTTCTGGATGTCGGCGGGGTCCTCCTCGGTGTAGGTCGTGCCGCCGGGACTGATGATACTCACCTGCGGCAGCGCGCCCGTCGAGCAATCGGTCAAGAAGTCATTGTAGTTCTTGATGTGGCCGCCGTTGGCCGAGAAGAACGTCGGCCACAGGGCGATGTCGGGCAGGTCGAAGGCATAGTCGTTCCAGCTGATGCCGTGATCGTTCAGCCGGTCGAAGATGATGCCGTTCGGCGCGGTGGGTGTGGCCAGCACCTCGTCGATCTTGGTCGACACGATGCCCACCGACGTACCGGCGAGCAGGTAGCGCCGGTTGGGATAGGTCTGGCCGAGCACCGAGCTGAACCAGCGGTCGCAGATGGGGAAGGTGTTGGCCAGCCCGTAGTAGAAGGGCAGATCGGTGCCGTCCCAGTAACCCATGCTGCCGGTACCGCCATCGGCGGCCCGAACGAACCCGTCCATGGCTCCGTTGTTCCACGAGATGTGGCTGGCGTTCCACGACTGGCTGGCGCTGTGCAGGGTGTCGCACGTGCTGTTCATGTGGAACATCGACACTGGGTCGTCGTTCAGATCAGGGTTGGTGTTGGTCGGCCGGCCACCCGAGTCAAGGGTCAGGCCGTCACCCCGACCGAGCAGGCCGAAGTAGTTGTCGTACGAGTGGTTCTCCTGCATGTAGATGATGATGTGCTCGACCTGCGGCATGGTGTCGACGCCCTCGGGCAGCCCCGGGTTGGGTCGAGTGCCGGGTGCCAGGATCAGCCCCGACCGCCGAGCTGGAGCCTGCGCCGCCCAGGACGAACCCCGACCACCGGCCGCCAGCAGCCCCGCTCCGGCGGCCATCCCACCCAAGACCTGCCGCCGAGACACGAGCCGCCGCGAACCCGATCGGCCATTGCTCGGCCCGCCGTTGCTCGATCCCATGCATCCCCCTTGGTTCAGCCCGGACGGCCGAGCCTACGCTCGACTCGCATCGACCGCGGCCGCCAGCAACGCGTCGAGCACCTCGGCGATCGCACCTCGCGGGCCAGGGCCGAGGCCATGCTGGCGGAACTCCATGGCGGGCACGGCCACCGTCAGCGACATCACCAGTCGCACCCCCTGGGCGTGCAGCGTCTGCTCGAGCGCGGCCCGAGCCCCGGCCGCGCCGTCGGCACGCGGCGATGCCGCCACGATGGCAACCGGCTTGCCGTGCAAGTCACCCGAGCCGACCAGCCAGTCGAGCGCGTTCTTCAGGGCGCCGGGCAGGCTGTGGGCGTACTCGGGCGTGGCGATGAGCACGCCGTCAGCCGCGGCCACCTGACGACGAAACTCGGCGACCGATTGCGGGGCCGGCCGATGATCCGCTTCGAGATCGGGATTGAACGCCGGCAGCTCGGCCGTCGAGATCGACCGCTCGACCTCGACTCGGTGGTCGGCCGCCGATCCGGTCACCGCCGCCTCGATCAGCGCCCCGTTCGACGAGTGGGTCTGCAGGCTGCCCGAGATGGCGAGGATCCTCATCGGATTCTGCAACCGACACCCGTCCGCGAACCTTCCCATCAGATCAGTCCCCCCACCCCAACCCTGTGTCGTTCGGCGCACCAGGGTGCGCCATTTCACCCAAGGTTCGGGTTTTGGGACGGGGACGACGCGGAGACCTAGGTCGGGGTGGAGGCGATGAAATCAGCGACGACGGTCGCGAGCTCGGGGCCCTGGTCTTCCTGCAGGAAGTGGCCGCCACCGACGATGGTGGTGTGGGGCTGGCCGTTGGTGCCGGGGATACGGGCCTTCAGCACCGCGTCGCTGCCCCGCGTGATCGGATCGCCGTCGCTGAAGGCACAGAGGAACGGCCGATCGAACTGCTCGAGCACGGTCCACGCGGCGCGGTTGGCCGGCGCGGCAGGGTCGTCGGGGCTGGTCGGCACGAGCAGTGGAAACTGGCGGGCGCCTTCCTTGAACGACTCGTCGGGGAACGGTGCGTCGTAGCCGGCGATGACCTCGGGCGGCAGCTCACCCGTACACCCGCCGTTGATGATCACGCCGGTCGGGAACGTCTCGACCTCTTGCGAGAATCGCTGCCATCCCAGAAACGCCTCACCGGGGGGGCTGTCACCCGTCGGCAGGAACGAGTTGGCCACCACGACCCGGGCGAACCGATCGGGATGCTCGCCGACCAAACGCAGACCGAGCAGGCCACCCCAGTCCTGGCCCACCAACGTGACCTTCTGCAGGTCGAGCGACCCGAACACGAGCGACCGCAGCCATTCGACGTGGCGCTCGTAGGTGTAGTCGGTCCGTTCGCTCGGCTTGTCGGACCGGCCGAAGCCCACCAGATCGGGTGCCACTGCCCGCAGGCCGGCGGCGGTGAGCACGGGGATCATGTGCCGGTAGAGGTACGACCACGACGGCTCGCCGTGCAGGAGCAGCACGACATCGCCGTCGGCCGGGCCCTCGTCGAGGTAGTGCATCCGCAACGAGCCGCCGTCGAGGTCGGCCACCTCGGCATAGTGCGGCGCGAACGGATACCCACTCAGCTGGTCGAATCGGTCATCGGGCGTTCGTAGGACCTGCATCGCTCCCCCTCAGGAACTGGTGTGATTCGGCACTTCGAAGACCTGCAGATCGTGAGCGAGCACGATCTCACCGGCGAATCCCAACGCCGTCTCGGCCACCCATTCGGCCTCGAGCTCGCTACCCACCGGCGGCGCCGGCACGGGATGGGTGAGCACCAGCAGACCGACCTCGTTGCGGGTGGCCGTCGCCGCGGCCTCGGCCAGGTCGGAGTGATAGTCGAGGACATCGAGCAGCCGCGCCACGGGAAACGCCTCGATGGCCGATCGGCGCACCACGGTCTGCACGTAGACGTCAGCGTCGGCACAGAGTCGATCGAGGCCCTCGCACGGCTTGGTGTCGCCCGCGATGACAACGGCCGATCCCTCGGCCTCGACGCGATAGCCGACGGTGGGATGCACCGGCCGATGATCGGTGGGCTCGGCCCGAACGCACACTCCGTCCTGCTGCCACACGACGCCATCGGTCACCTCGGTGACCTGCACCAGCGGCTGCCAATTCAGGTCGTCGTGGTGGGTGACGCGGTAGCCGATGTCGTCGCGGAGCATGGCCAGCGTGCGGTCGACGAAGTCGGCGGTGCCGACCGGCCCGACGATGCGCAAGGGAGCCGCCACCATCGACATCGCCCACTGCATGGTGATGACGTCGTTGAGATCGCTGACGTGATCGCTGTGCAGATGGGTCAGGAACACCGTGGCGAAACCGCTCGGGCCCACCGCCACCGCGGCGGCCCGCATCAGCACTCCCCGGCCGCAGTCGAACAGCAGGTTCAGCCCTTCGGCGCGCACCAGGGTGGCCGGACCCGCCCGATCAGGGTCAGGAAGTGGACACCCGGTTCCCAGGGTGATGACCTGCATCAGTTTCCTCCCAAGAGCCGGGTCAGCACCCGCACGAACACTCGACGGGCCCGCACGACCGAGCAGCCCTCGACGGTCCGCAGCAGGTTCCAGGCCTCCCAACTCGAGGCCATGGCGACGGCGGCCACCAGGTCGCGTCG
>JAYUBX010000109.1:0-5140 GCA_043740665.1 Candidatus Neomicrothrix sp. | reverse complement strand
GCGAGGTAGCTGCGGTAGACCGCCAGCAGGGACGCGCGCTGGGTGTCGTCGAGGGCGGGGTCGGTCATGATCGCCGTCACCGTGTCGATCGGGGCGGCGCCGGCGTCGGTGCGGTCGAGGCTGCCCGCTGGCTCGGTGATCAGACCCGCCCGCATCAAGAGCGTCTCGATCGACACGTTGAGCGCGTCGGAGATCGACTTGAGCACCCGCATCGACGGCTCGTGCAGCCCGCGCTCGATCTGGCTGAGATAGGGGTTCGAGACGTCGGTGAGGGCAGCCAGGTCCCGCAGCGACATGTGGGCCTGCTCGCGCTGGGCCCGGATGAAGGCGCCGAGGTTCTGCAGCTGCTCGCGCACTCCTTCGTCGACGGCCATGAATCGCACGGTAGTGCGGCGCGGACCCGGCACCGATCCCGTGGGGCCGGTTCAGTCGGACGTTGGGTGGTCGCGGGCGACGTCGGGCTCGATGTAGATCACCCGGGCTGACGGCACCGCCGACCGGATCCGGTCCTCGATCTCGTCGATGGCGGCGGCCAGCTCGGTGAAGCTGAGCGTGGGGTCGAAATCGACCTTCGCTCCGACCAGCAGCTCTTCGGGCCCGATGTGCTCGGTGCGCAGGTGGATGATCCCCGTGACTCGCGGGGCCCCGTCGATGGCGGTGCTGATGGCGGCCTGGTCGGATTCGGATGCGGACTCGCCGATCAGCAGGCTCTTCATCTCGGTGGCCAGCACGATGGCGATGGCCCCCAACAACAGGCCGATCAGGGTCGACCCGAGACCGTCCCACATAGCCGAGCCGGTCACGACGGTGAGCACCAGGCAGAGCAGGGCGATGATCAGGCCGATCAGCGCTCCCGAGTCCTCGAGCAACAGCACCGGCAGCTCGGGGGCCTTGGCCCGCCGGATGAACTGGGCCCAGCTGGCCCCGTCGCGCAGGGGGTTCGATTCGTGTATTGCGGTCCGGAACGAGAAGCCCTCGAGCACGGCGGCGACCAGCAAGATGACGATCGCCACCGAGGGCGAGTCGACGGGGTGGGGGTGCAACAGCTTCTCGACCCCTTCGAAGATGGCGAAGGCGGAGCCAAGGGTGAACAGCACGATCGACACGACGAACGCCCAGAAGTATCGCTCGCGCCCGTAGCCAAAGGGATGGTCGGCGTTCGGCGCCTGCTGAGCCCGACGGCCCCCGAGCAGCAGCAACAACTGATTGCCGGTGTCGGCCAGCGAGTGAACGCCTTCGGCCAGCATCGACGACGAACGGGTGATGGCGAAGCCGACGAACTTGGCCACCGCGATGCCGAGGTTGGCCAACAGGGCCGCGACAACGGCACGCTTGCTTCCGCCGGCGGACATGTGATGATTTTACTCGACCGGCCCCGCCCAGTTCAGCGGCCCGTCATGAGCCGTGTCCGCCGCCGCCTCGAACCGCTCGCGACACGCGGCGATCTCGGCCCAGGCGGCGTCGGGCCCTTCATAGTCGCCCGGCTCTGAGTACTTGTCGGGTTCGAGCATCTTGTAGACCTCGAAGAAGTGGCGGATCTCGGCCAGCAGTTCGGGCTGGATGCCACGGAGATCGGTCACGTCGGCGAACCGGGGTTCATGCACTTCGACGCAAATGAGCTTGGCGTCCCGTCCCGCTTCGTCAGCCATCCACAGCAGCCCAACCGGCCGGACGGTCACCCAGCAACCGGGAAACGTGGGTTCTTCCAGCAGCACCAGGGCGTCGAGGGGGTCGCCGTCGTCGGCCAGCGTGTCGGGCACGAAGCCATAGTCGGCGGGGTAGACCGTGGCCGAGAACAGGCGACGATCGAGCCGCATGACGCCCTTGTCGTGGTCGAACTCGTACTTGTTGCGGCTGCCGCGGGGAATCTCGATGACGATGTCCAGGGCGTGGTCCATACGCCATGTTGGCCCGTCGCCGGGCGGGCGGCGAGGCGTTCCTGCGGAGCGGAACGGTCGCGGCTGGTCGACCGGTGCCAGAATGCCGATCGTGATCATCCAGAAGCTCACCTCCACCGATGGCTTCATCGCCTTCGATCTCGACGACGCCCCGGCGGCCGGAGTCACCCGGTCGGCACCGAAGATCCTCGTCGATGGGGCGTCCCTGCTGGCCCGGTCGCTCACCTATCGGTTCGCCACCTTCGAGCGTCAGATCGGGGGCGCCTCGGCGGGGGTCAACGCGGCGCCGGACGACCGGCCGGCGGCGCTGGCCGCCTATTGCGCCGAGATCGAGGCGCTGGTGGCCGACCATCGATTCGTCACCGACCCGGGCAAGGGAGTGACCGCCGCCGATCTGGCTCCGCTGCGATCGCTCGACACGCGATCCGACGACTTCTGGTTGCACGAGGACGAACTCACCGGTCTTGGCGTTGCGGTGGCCGCCGATGCCGCCAGCGGCGGCCTCGCCGGTCGGCGAATCGCCATCGAAGGATTCGATCGCGCCGGCCCCGCGCTGGTCGCGGCGCTGGTCGAGCGAGGGGCGATCGTGGTGGCCATCTCGACCGCGGACGGCACCGTGGCTGATTCGGTTGGCTTCGGGCCCGACGCGGTGGCGGCCGCCTGGATCGAGCATGGCCCCGGCTTGGTCGCCGGCTTCGGCGCACCAGCGGGCCCATCCTGGGCGGTCTTCGGCGCCGACGCCGACATCCTCGTGGTCGGGTCGAAGCCGGGGGTCATCGACGATCAGGTGGCCGCCGGTATTGCGGCAACGGTCGTGGTGCCTTCGGCCGCGGTGCCCGTCACCGCGAAGGGCCTGGCGGTCCTGCGTCGGGCCGGCGCCGTCGTCGTGCCCGACTTCGTGAGCACGGCGGGGCCTCTGTTCGCCGGTTGGCCGGCGCCGGCGGCGGGTGAGCCGCGTCAGGCGGCGATCGATGCCATCAGCGGCGTCCTGGCCGAGGTCGCCGACCACCCCGATGGCCTGTTGCTCGGGGCGTGCCTCCGCGCCGAGGTGTTTCTGCGTTCGTGGCGAGACACCCTGCCGTTCGGTCGCCCGCTGGCCTGACGGTGATCTGATAGGGGCTCGGGTGCTCATGGAGCGAGGGCACGCGCGGCGAGTGCTGGGCCGGGCTCGGCCATCGGTGCCGGCCGGCGTCTAACCTCACCCGCCATGACGGAACCCTCCGACGACATCGGCCTGGTGTGGTTCCGTCGCGACCTTCGTCTCGACGACAATCCGGCCTGGGCGGCGGCGACCAGCCAGCGCAAGTTCGTCGTGCCGCTCTACGTGATCGATCCCCGATTGATGCGAACCGCGGGCCCGTTCCGGCGGCGTCAGTTGCTGGCCAGCTTGCAGGCCCTCGACTACTCACTGGCCGAACACGGCGGTCGGTTGCTCGTGCGGGTGGGCGAGCCGGAGCACTTGGTCGCCGACGTGGTGTCGAAGCTGGGTGTCGGCCGCGTCTACTGGAACTCCGACGTGACCCCGTTTGCGACGACTCGTGACCGACGGGTCGCCGAGGCCCTGGCCGCGCTCGACGTGACCGTGCATCCGTGGTGGGGTTCGCTGGTGCACGTGCCGGGCGTGGTGCTCACCGCCAAGGGCACGCTGTCACGGGTCTTCACCCCGTTCTACAAGGCATGGAAGAACCAGCCGTGGGATCCGTGGCCCGAACCGGGCGAGGCTACGCTGTTCGACGATCCCGGCGAGTCGATGCCGGTGCTGGATGGGCCGCCCCCGATGTTCGAGGGCGAGATCGAGGCGAAGGTTCGCCTCGAGCAGTTCCTCGAGCGGGTCGACCGCTACGGCACCGATCGGGACCGCCCTGCGATCGACGGCACCTCGATGTTGTCGGCCGACCTGCGGTTCGGCACGCTCTCGCCGCGGACCGTTGTCGAGGCGGTCGGTGAGGCCACGATCGGGCGGGCGGGGTTCGTCCGTCAGCTGGCCTGGCGTGATTGGTACGCCCACCTGTTGTCCGAGCTGCCCGGCCTGCCGAACCACTCGATGCGCGAACAATTCGATCAGATCGCATGGCGTGACGAGCCAGCCGAGATCGCGGCGTGGAAGGGCGGGTTCACCGGCTACCCGATCGTGGATGCCGGCATGCGTCAACTGCGGCAGACGGGGTGGATGCACAACCGCGTGCGCATGATCGTCGGGTCTTTCCTGGTGAAGGACCTGTTGGTCGACTGGCGTATCGGCGAGCGACACTTCCGACACCTGCTGGTCGACGGCGACGTGCCCCAGAACGTAGGGAACTGGCAATGGGTGGCTGGCACCGGTCCTGATGCCTCGCCCTATCACCGCATCTTCAATCCGGTCACCCAGAGTCGCAAGTTCGACCCGGAGGGGGCGTACATCCGACGATGGGTGCCCGAGTTGTCCGGCCTCAGCGCCAAGGCGATCCATGCGCCGTGGGAGCTGGCCCCCCTCGAGCTCTTGGCGGCGGGCATCACGCTGGGTTCGGAGTACCCCGTCCCCATGATCGACCATGCCGAGGCCCGGCTTCGGGCTCTGGCGGCCTATGCCGCGGTGGGTGTCGACAAAGTCGGGTCGAGTCGTGCGCCCCGCAGTGGTGCCGGCCCGCGTTCGTGATCCGGTTGCCTGTGGTCAGGAAGCTTCGGCCCGTACCGCGGCCTGTTGCACCGATCGACGGCTGATCGAGCGGGGTGGATAGCCGGCGGCGGCGCGCTCCTCCTCGGATTCGCCACCCCAGAACCCGTTCTCGCGGCCGGCCCGGGCCAGCGCCCGACACGGCAGCATCACGGGACAGGTGGCGCAGACCTTGCGGGCCGTCTCCTCGCGTCGCACCCGACGTTCGGGCCGCTCGCCGGCCACGCCGAAGAAAAGGTTGGTGCGGCCCTGGCAGGCGGCATCGGCCATCCACTCGTGGACCTCGGTCCCGGCTGGGCGGTCGGGTTCGGGCCAGTCATCGGTGGCCCAACCGCTGGGGGACCATTCGGTGCGAGACCAGTCGGACGACCGGTCATCGAAGGTGGTGGGTGTCTGGTGGGTAGTGCCCGTGATCATGTCGACCTCCCGAACCGAGGCATCGTTGCCTCGGGTGTTCGGAGCAAATGCTGGAGTGGGTCAGTCAGGCGGTGAAGCGCTGGATTTCAATTTAGCACTAATTAGCTATTTTGCGCGAAATTCATCTTGTTCTTTTGAACAACAGCTGCCCCGCCGTCGACCGTGGGCCGGA
>JAYUBX010000108.1:0-1948 GCA_043740665.1 Candidatus Neomicrothrix sp. | reverse complement strand
GCTCGAATCGTTCGGGTGGATCGAGTCCAGACCCGACGCCAACCCGACCGGGCGGGCGATCGTCCTGACCTGGCGGAAGTCCGTTGCACCCCCCCCGGTGCAATCGCCGTACTCCCAGGGCATGCCACGGACGAAGCCCGTTGCACCCGAATTGAAAACCGGGGGAGAAAGAGAAGGTTCGGCTCCCGCCGTGAAGAGGGCAGGGGCGGAAAAGTCCCTGACGGCCGACGAGGCTCGCGACCTGTTCACCGCCGCCGGCCTGCTCGACCGACCGGCCGGCGATCCGCTCCGCCGGCACGCCGAGATGAGGATCGCGCAGAGCGCCGGGAAGTCGCCCGTCGATCCCCTGAAGGCACTCGCGGCCGGGGGTGATGGTCAGCGTCGCGGGGTGGCGACGATAGATGCGAAGGATCTATGGGCCGGCCGGACTCGACCTGCCGACGGTGATTATAGTCTCGCCAGTCCAGTACTTCCTATAATTCCCGAAGGAGACCGGGGTGGAACACCCTGGTGATTGGAGCCGTGAGGGTGGCGGGACGGAGCGATGAAGACGATCCAATTGACTCCAAAGCAGCGGAAAGACATCAGCGATCGACGGCGAAGTGCCCAGGATCGGCGGGTCTACCAACGCCTATCGGCGGTCCTCTGGAGCGATGACGGTCGGACCCGAGAGGAGATCGCCGGATTGGTAGGAGTCTCGACACGTCAGGTCGGCCAGTGGTTCCGCATCTTTCGCAACAAGGGGCTCGATGAACTCTGTACCTTGCACTACCAGGGTGATCCGGGGCGACTCGGGCCGGCCCAGGTCGAGCGAATCAAGGAGGAGATCGCCAAGGGGGCGTTCCACAACGCCGAGCAGATCCGCACCTGGGTCCAGGACACCCTGGGCGTGGCCTACTCGCTCTCGGGCATCAAAGATCTGCTCCGTCGGATCGGGGCCAGCTACCACAAGGTCTCGGGGTTCTTCTGGAAGGCCGACGTCGAGGAGCAGAAGAAGTTCGTGCGGAAGCACCGCCGGCACAAGCGTGAGGCGGGGCCGGAGACCCGCCGCTATTTCGTCGATGCCTGCCACCCGGTCTGGGGCGTGGACCTGCTCTATTCCTGCTGGCTGCTGGTGGGGCAGCGGTTCCATGTGGGCGTGGGCAACGGTCGGAAGCGGCTGAACATCCTCGGGGCCTATTGCCCCGACGACCACGACTACGTGGACCTCCGGCTGACCAAGGAGAACGTCACCGGCGAGCAGTTTGTCAAGCTGCTGGAGAAGCTGCGAGAGAAGCACCCCGACACCAGGAAATTCATCCTCTACCTGGACAATGCGAGGTATTACAGCAAGCCGTGCGTGAAGCAATGGTTGGCGAACCACCGGGAGTTCCGGCTGGTGCCGGTGCCGGCGTACTCGCCCAACCTGAACTTGATCGAGCGGCTGTGGAAGTTCCTCAGGAAGAAGGCGTTGAGCCGCTGGCACGTGACCTTCGAGGGGATGCAGACGGCGGTGGCCGAGGTGCTGGATCGGCTGGGCGATTACCGGGACGAGTTGGCGACGCTGATGACGGAGCGGTTTGCGATCGTAGAGGTGGAGCAGGCCGTGGTGGCGTGAGGCCGGCTGTCGGCGAGTCTCACCGAGGCGGGGGCCACGAATCGAAGGCCATAGGGACAGTCCGTCCCGCCTCCATGAATTGACGGAGCTTGCTCACCATGAGACTCCGGTCAGGGTGAGCACCGGCCGTCATTCTGCATGGAAGGAAGTACTGGATCGGCGACGGTATATCGCTCCGGGTCGTGCTTAATTCAGCGGCGTTGAGGGCAAGATTCGCCCCTCGGAGAACCGGGGGATCGTCTTCTTGACCGACTCGACAGTTCGGGATCGAGGCAGGCGTCGAGCATCTTGGTGCCGACCCGGAGGGCACGGTATTCGGGCAGCGAGCGGCCGGCCTGGCGCATGAACCAC
>JAYUBX010000107.1:0-2846 GCA_043740665.1 Candidatus Neomicrothrix sp. | reverse complement strand
CCCGGGCGATCTGGATGCGTGCCGGGTCGTTGAGGTGACGGCGGATGATGCGGTCGATGCGCGGCGGCATGGTGGCCGAGAACAGCACCGTCTGGCGGTCGTCGGGGGTGGCCTCGAAGATGGCCTCGATGTCCTCGGCGAAGCCCATGTCGAGCATCTCGTCGGCCTCGTCGAGCACGACCACCTGCACCGCGTCGAGCGGTAGCGTGCCGCGTCCGATGTGGTCGATGGCCCGGCCCGGCGTCGCCACCACGACGTGCACGCCGCGGCGCAGGGCCTGCAACTGGCGGCCGATGGGCTGGCCGCCATAGATCGGCAGCACCTGGATGCCCAGGTCGCGGCCGTAGCGATAGATGGCCTCGGACACCTGCACCGCCAGCTCGCGGGTCGGCACCAGGATCAGGGCGATGGGCTCGATGCGGCCGCCGTCGGGCGGGATGAGCTGCAGGATCGGCAGGGCGAACGCGGCCGTCTTGCCGGTGCCGGTGGCGGCCTGACCGAGCAGGTCGCGACCCTCGAGCAGCAGCGGGATGGTCTCACGCTGGATCGGCGTCGGTTCCTCGTACCCGAGGCGGGTGAGGGTCGCCAGCAGCTCGGGGCGCAGGCCGAGCTCGGCGAAGCCCGAGGTGTCCTCGGCCGTGGGCTCGTCGCCGGTGTCGGCGGCCGTGGGCTCGTCACTTGGGTCGGCGTCGCCCGAGTCGTCGCTGTCGGCGAGGTCGGTGGCGTCGGGCAGGGTGTCGTCGGTACGGGGGTCATCTTCAATCATTCGGGTGGCAATCTAGTGCGGCGGGTCCGCTGGACCCCCGCCCACGCCTCTGGAGGTAGTGATGAGCACCATCAACGACGATCCCCGGATCGACCCCCGAATCAAGGCCCTGATGGGGGCCTTCGCCGACACGAAGCTCGCCGATGTGGCCAGCCGCGACGAGCTGCTCGAGAGCGTCAATCGGCCTGAAGCGCGCGCCGTCGAGGCCGAGATGATGGCCATGCTCGACCTGATCGACGACGAGACCATCGCGCCATCGGCCGGCCTCGACATCTCGACCGTCGAGATCACGTCCGTGCCCGACGGCAACACCATCAAGCTGCAGGTGATCCGACCGCAGTCGGATGCGCCGCTGGCCTGTGTCTATTACATCCACGGCGGCGGCATGCAGTCGATGTCGTGCTTCACTGGCATGTATCGGTCGTGGGGCCGGATGATCGCCCAGCAGGGAGTCGCCGTCGTGATGGTCGACTTCCGCAACTGCCTGACCCCGTCGTCGGCCCCCGAGGTCGAGCCGTTCCCGGCCGGCCTGAACGACTGCGTGAGCGGGCTCAAATGGGTGCATGCCCACGCCGACGAGCTGGGCATCGACCCGGCGCATCTGGTGGTGGCGGGCGAAAGCGGTGGCGGCAACCTGACGCTGGCCACCGGACTGAAGCTCAAGCAGGACGGCGACCTCGACCTGATTCGGGGCCTCTACGCGTTGTGCCCCTACATCGCCGGATCCTGGCCGCAGGACCGCTTTCCGTCGTCGATCGAGAACAACGGGATCCTGCTCGACCTGCACAACAACCGAGGCGCCATGGCCTACGGCATCGAGGCGTTCGACGCCCGCAACCCGCTGGCGTGGCCGTCGTTCGCCACCGAGGAAGACGTGACCGGACTGGTGCCGACGGTGATCAGCGTGAACGAGCGCGACCCCCTGCGCGACGAGGGCATCGAGTTCTTCCACCTGCTGCAACGGGCCGGCGTCGCCGCCCGCTGCCGTCAGATGATGGGCACCATCCACGGCACCGAGATCTTCTCGATCGCCTGCCCCGACATCAGCCGCGACACCGCCGCCAGCATCGCCCAGTTCTGCCGCGACACCTGACCCTCTCTACGACAGGAAGTGTGCCGCTCGGGTCGCGACGAGTTCAGCCAGCTGATCAGGAATCCCCATGGTCGACGCCCGCTCGAGAAGGCTCGCTGCCGTCTGGCTAGCCACGGTCTCGGCGACATCGGGATCGAACGGCCAGTGGCGAGCTTCTGCCGCCACATCGGCGACGGTGACGATCGCATCGGTCTCGCTACTTGGAGGGCGCCGGCACGAACGGGTGGCCCAGCGCCGCCGAGAGAGCGACGAACATGCGGGTGGCCGGGGCCCGGCAGATGGCCTCGCCCGGGTCGTCGGCCATGGTGGGCGACTCGGGGCACTGGCCCGAGGCGATGTCGCTGTTGGCCTCGACGATCACGGTGGTGTCGGTGCCCGTGTCGTAGAACACGCTGGTGTTGAACCCGGGCAGCTCGCCGGTGTGGCCGACCCACCCGTCGATGCAGCCCATGGCGATGCCATAGCCGCCCGGGCTGGGCAGAGCGTTGAGTCGGGTGGCCTGACTGGCGGGTGACAGCAGGCCCTGACCGGTGCCGAGCGCCCGGGCATAGACCAGCAGATCGTCGATGTTCGAGATCAACTCACCGGCGGTCCAGCCCCAGGCCGGGTTCCAGTTGGTGGCATTGGCGGGGCTCTCCGGCGAGCCGCTTCCCTGGAGCGTGTAGCCCTGGGCGTGCGGGTCGGGCAACGCCGGCGAGTCGCCGGGCCACGACGTGTTGCTCAGGCCCAGCGGGGCGATGATGGCCTGGGCGAACACGTCGCCCACTGACTTGCCCGTGACCTTCTCGATCACCATGCCGAGCAGCACCGTGTTGGTGTTCGAATAGTCGAACTGGGCGCCCGGTTCGAACAGCGGCGACTCGCCGAGGCCTACCTTCAGCAGCTGGTCAGGGGTGAAGACGGTTTCGGGGTGGGCGAAGTAGGTGTCGGTGAACTGGGTGCTGCGGGTGTAGCTGGCCACTCCGCTGGTCATGTTGGTCAGCATCT
>JAYUBX010000106.1:0-2957 GCA_043740665.1 Candidatus Neomicrothrix sp. | reverse complement strand
GCCGCTCCTGCGCCGCCGCCGCCAGCTGCCGCGGCTCCTGCGCCGCCGACTCCGCTGGCCCCAGCACCGCCGACTCCGCCGGCCCCGGCACCGCCGGCTCCGCCGACTCCGGCACCCCCCGCGCCGGCCACGCCGGCGGGCGAGAGCTCGTTCACCCTCGACGATCTCTGAAAACTCCCCAAACCTTCGGTGAAAAAGCGCGCCCTGGCGCGCTCATCCACACAAGGTTGGTGCGGAGGAGTCAATCCCGATGCCACTTTCCGACCCAGGCACGAGAGATCGACCGTACGCTCGGCGGCTGTGAAGGGTCCTCCCTGGCCGGTTGAGGCCGTGCCGCGGTCGTCACTCGAGACGTTTCTGCATTGGCTGGACGGTCATGCCGGCGCGACCGGTGTCTACGAGTACGTCAGCGAGCCGGTGCGTGACGACCAACCGGTGCTGTCGATCCGCTACATGGATTGCCCTGATCCGGGCACGTTGCTCGGCTTCACGTTCGGCGTCTCGTCGGTGGCCAACCCGTTGTGGGGCAGCTTGCGGCCCGAGCTGGCGATCTGCGTCGACTCGACCGACCCGCGGTGGGCGTGGGCTTTGGCCGACATCGGTGACCGGGTGCGCACGACGTCGGTCTTCCTGCCGGGAGACACCATCGAGATCGGCGAGTCGATCAGCGACGAGTCGCCCATGGACTCGTTCGTCCTGTGGCACCAGCTGCTCAGTGACGACGAGGCGATCCTGCCGCTCGACGGTCACGAGGTGGTGTTGGTGCAGGCCTTGCCGGTGCATCGGTCCGAGCTCGAGCACATCCGCCGCGAGACCGATCGGGCCGTGGGGGTGCGAGCCTTCCTGGGTGAGCTGGCCGATCGCAACATCCCGGTGACCGACGTGCGTCGAGACCCGATCTACTGACATGGCCACCTCGACCGAGGTCATTCGGGTGCTCAGCCACGTCGGCAATGCCACGGCCCTCGGTTTGCCCGATGATCTGGCTGGCCGGGTCGAGATCACGACCGTGCCCATGACCGGGACGGTTCCGGCCGACGTGACCGGCGAGGTGCTGGTCACCGTGCCCGGGTGGGGAGAGAACACCGACGAGTTGCTGCGCCGGGGAGTCAAGTGGGTGCACTACGTGTCGACCGGTGTCGACCAGGTGCAGTTCGACGAGCTGCCACCGGCGCTGGTGATCACCAACTCGCGCGGGGCGAGCGCGGTGCCGATCTCTGAATGGGTCTTGGCCATGCTGTTGGCGGCCGAGAAGCACTTGCCCGATGCCTGGATCCACGAGCCGCCGGCCAACTGGCGGTCCGATCCTCGACTCGGCACGCTGCACGGTCGGCGCCTGGCGATCATCGGTTTCGGATCGATCGGCGCCGCGGTCGCCGAGCGAGCCCTGCCGTTCGGTATGCAGGTTACGGGGTTGCGTCGCCGCGACGGGCCGTCGCCCATGGCCGGCGTGACCCTCGTGCGCTCGCTGGCCGATGTGCTCGACGGAGCTGATCACGTGGTGGTGGCCGCGCCGCTCACCGATGCCACCCGGCACCTGATCAACGCAGATGCCTTCGCCCGGATGAAGCCCGGCGTGCACCTCGTCAACATCGCTCGGGGCGGGCTCGTCGATCAGGACGCCTTGCGCGCCGCGCTCGACGACGGCACCGTCGCCTTGGCGTCGCTCGACGCCGTCGACCCCGAGCCGCTGCCCGCCGACCACTGGCTCTTCAGTCATCCGCAGGTGCGGGTGAGTGCGCACGACTCATGGAGTTGGCCCGGCGCGTACGAAGTGATCCTCGCTCGGTTCGTGGTGAACCTGCGCTCGTGGCTGGCTCACGAGCCGCTTCCCGATCTGGTCGATCCGCGCGTCGGCTACTAGCCGCCTGCTGGTCGGCTACGCAAGGCGGGGCGGCCGGTCGGGATTCCTGCCAAGCTCGCGGCGTGACCGAGCCGTCTGACCTGCCTGCCGCTGACCTGCTGCCTTTCGGGCCGGTCGACCCGGCTGACGAACAAACCCACCCGGCCGGTCCCGAGCTGCTCTGGAACGAGTCGTTCTATCTCGACTTCACCGCGGCTGACGGCTCGATCGGCGGCTATGTGCGAATCGGGCGGTACCCGAATCTGGGGGTCATCTGGTATTGGGCCTGCGTGGTCGGACCCGACCGGCCCCTCGTGACCGTGATCGACAACGCGGTGCCGTTCCCGTCGCGGTACGACTCGCTCGAGTTGCGCAGCGACGGGCTCTGGGCCGACCATCACGCCGAGACGCCGCTCGAGCACTTCACCCTGGGGCTCGAGGCCTTCGGCGTGGCCCTCGACGATCCGGCCGAGGCATATCACGGTCTGCGGGGCGACCGCACCGCGCTGGGATTCGACCTCGAATGGGACACTGACGGCACCCCGTTTCGATGGCCGGCCGGGCTCGACCGCTACGAGATCCCCTGCCGCGTGCACGGCGAGATCCTGGTGGGCAACGAACGCATCGAGTTCGAAGGCCCCGGCCAGCGCGACCACTCGTGGGGTGTGCGGGACTGGTGGACGCCGGCGTGGTGCTGGACCGCATTCCGGATGGATGACGGCACGCGGATCCATGCCGTCACCACCCTGCCGTCGCAGGGCTTCGCCATCGGCTACGTCCAGCCGGCCGACGGTGGGTTCGAGCTGGTCGACCGATTTACGTCCCAGCCTGCATTGGGGCCCGAAGGCATCCCGACGTCGGCGTTGCTCGCGGTCAACGGGCTGGAGTTGACGGTCGAGCCCCTGGCCTGGTCACCCGTGCTCTTGGTTGCTCCTGACGGGGCCGAGGCCCGGTTCCCGCGGGCCATGGCCCGCTTCCACACCGTCGACGGCCGATCCGGCATCGGCTGGATCGAATACAACCAACCGCCGGGCTGGTCGCTCGACGGTTGAGACGGTTGAGCGACCTGGATCCGTGAGGAGAATCGGGTCGATCGGCCTACGGCGGTGGTCCG
>JAYUBX010000105.1:0-1560 GCA_043740665.1 Candidatus Neomicrothrix sp. | reverse complement strand
CCGAGCCGGATGGTGCCACCGAGGGCCGAGAGACCGCTACCACCGTGGGCGCCGGCGATGCCGTCGCCCTAGATGTCGGCGTCATCGAAGCGGTAGTGGGTGGTGGCCGTTCCGTTCGAGCAGCGAACGACAGGCTGGCTCTGGTGAAGGGTGCGGCCGTCGGGACGAAGGATGGCCGCGGCATTGTCATCGGTGGTGCCGAGCTTGGGATCGGTCACGAACCCGGAGGGGATCGGGACGCGGTCGACCACGATGTCGCCTGGCTGGGGCACGCATCGATCAAGGGCTGGGTTCCAGTCGGCGTGGCTTTCGAGCAGGTCGACCATCGGCGCATTCGGCTCGAGCACGATCACTTCCTCCTCGGCGAAGTTGCCGATCTGCTTGGACGCTGCCAGGTGAGCCGGGACGAGCTGCGCTTCATCGCCGATGGGCATGTTCCAGATCGAGGTCGACGCGAACGGCTGCAGCATCGGGTCGCGCGCCGGCGACGCCGAGGTGGCGCGCGGCGCCGATGTCATTGCCGTCGGACCGTCACTCACGGATGTGCACGACACCGTAGAGACGGCGAGCACCAGAGAGATCAGCCTGATCAGCGTCCGGTGCCCGATCACGCCGGCACGGACGTCTCGGCCCAGCGCAGAAAGGTGAGAGCGGCGACGGGGAAGATGAGGGCCGGAGCTGGCCGCCACGAAAGCGGCGGCGGCCGGGGTGATCAGGTCGAGGCTCACGCCGATCGCCGTACTGACCACGATGAAGGGCAAGGTAGTCGCTTGCAGCAGCTCGGCGGCGACGGCGCCGTCGGTGCCGCTGGCCGACCGGTAGAGCAGCGCCGGAATGCCTCGCACGAGCAGGAGGGCAGCCAGGAACAGCGGCACCAGCACGAGGGTTGATGGTCGATGACGTAGGGCCTGAAGGTCGAACTCCATGCCGCTGGTGACGAAGAACACCGGGATGACGAAGCCGGGAACCGCGGTGAGGAGCACGGCCATCGTCAGCGCGACCGCGTCGCCCATCGTGGTCGGCGGCGCTACTGCCGGGGTGCCGTCCTCATGGGTGTTCGTGGGTAGTGCATCCGACGGCGTCGGGCCGACCAACTGGGGGGCTATCTCGGGCTTCACCAAGGTGGTCGATGTCGACGGCGATAGCAACACGCCACCAGACTTGTTCGTCGCCGAGTACAACACCCTGAGCAGCTCGGTGCCGGGGACTTCGGCGGCCTTCGGGGTCGGGGACACGGCCAAAGCGATCCTGGTGGGCGTGGGCTGAGCCCGCCGTTACGAGGGTGTAGCCCGGCACGTTGACGCGGCCATGCCGTGCGCTGGTCAGAGCGTGTAGGTGCCGGAAACTCGATCGAGGCGTTGATGGGCGCTCGCGTTCGTGGGTGGCACCGGGGCTGGGCGCGACGAAGCGGGTCGGGCGAGTCTGCGGGAGGTGTTGTTGCGTCGCTGGTCAGGCGGCGTGGTGGTACTCGTTGATGAGTCCATCGAGGATTCGTCGCCGCTGGATCCGGTCGATCGGGACAGGGTCTGCCGGTTCCTGGTCGATGCTGGTAGGCGATCG
>JAYUBX010000104.1:0-1551 GCA_043740665.1 Candidatus Neomicrothrix sp. | reverse complement strand
CTCGCGATCGCACAAGCGGTCACCGGACTCGACCTCCAGACGGTGATCAACATTACCAACGCCGACCTCGCCGACTCGCCACTCCACGCGCCGGCCGCCGGGTTCGGCGACGACGACTTCTACCCCGACTTCATCGACAAAGCAGCCGTGCTCCTCGTACGGCTCACCCGAAATCACCCCCTGCCGGACGGCAACAAGCGCGCCGCCTGGGTGTCGTTCCGTGTCTTCGTCGACATCAACAACTGGCGACGGGACCCGAAACCCACGATCGACGACGCCGAGACCGCTGTCCTCGCAGTCGCATCAGGCGAGTGGGACGAAACATCCACCGCCAGCTGGCTGCACACGTAACTCCGCCGGCCCGCCGAAGAAGGCTGAGCGCCAATCTGCCGTTCGGTACGTCGTTGTGTGTCGACGATCGTGGTTGCATCTTGAGAGACGAGCGGACAATGTGCGCTTCCGGGATCCGATGCACAGTTGGCGTCGTCCAACGACTCATGAGGCCTCGCGGCCGCCTGGTACCGCTCATTCTCCTTGGGGTCATCGGTGCCTCATGTTCAAGTGCAGCACCGAGGGTCGAGCGTGATGCGGTCCTCGCGCCGACGGAGACGACCAGCCCCACCCTGCTCGCTGCTCCGTCGAGTTCACCTGCGGTCACCTCCGCCGACGACCAAGCGCACCGTCGTCGTTGCCGCGACCGATGACGGCTTCGACACGCGGACCACCTCTACGACGCTTCCCGTCGATGGTTTGTAGACCTTTCACACTCGTGTCCCGGGCACCTCCGAGCTCACATTCGCCATCGATGCGACACCAACGGCGGTGTGCCCGGGCGGAATCGTCCACGTGACGGTCAATGTCCCCAAACCGACCGACCACTCCCTTCAGGAGACTCCGGTGTTGGTGATCACGGACGTGTACCCGCACGTCGTGATCGCGACGCTGGACGGGGTGAGAGTCCCAGCTGGTGGTGCGGAATCAGTTCGGAGTGCTGTCACGATGTCCTTGTTGCCCGCGGGCGAACACAACATGTTCGTCCTGAGCTCAACGTCCACAGACGGCGTCATCATCACGATCAAGGAACCAACGCGCTAACGAACCGAACTGCCGATCGGTGCTTGCCAAAGCACGTCGGTGCGGGCAGTCTGGGTGGGTGCCTTGTGGGACCTAGTTGGCAGCAGTCATGCTCAGTTTGGGTATGTCGGCGTGCAGTCAGAACACCACAGCGACGTCGTTGTCGTCGCCGTCAATCGTCGAGTCGTCCACCTTGACAACCGCTCAAACTGTCGTGGCCCCCACCAATCCGGCGAGCATTCGGCTGATAGCTACCGTCGACGCGGCCACGTTCACGCACGAGAGTGAATGTGAGCACGCCGCGTTCTGGGAGACGAACGAGTCCCAGACGATTGCGCTATGGCTGTTCTTGCCATTGGGTGATGAGCGACGGGGCCTTCCCACATCTCGCGGGCGAGGTTCAGGCTGTAGGTCTTGCCGCTGCCGGCTGCGGCGATGAGCGAGTCGACGAGCCGCTCGCCGGTGAGGAGGCGGTGC
>JAYUBX010000103.1:0-9819 GCA_043740665.1 Candidatus Neomicrothrix sp. | reverse complement strand
GCGCCCGCCGCGACGATCACTGATCCCCCGGTGCCCGCCGGGCCGGACATCAACCCTGACCTCCCGGCCGACCTGATGACCGGACCCGCGCCCGAGACGGCGACCGACGAGCCGGAGCCGGTAGGGGTCGGGCCCTGGGTCGGAGTCTGGCCTGACGACACCCGGCTCGAGAGCGAGCTGCTACGAGACGGCGACCGCCGCAACGTGGTCGACCGCTACCGCTACTGGTCGAATGCCGCCATCGTCGCCGACCTCGACCAACGCCGTCACGGGTTCCACGTGGCCATCGAGAACTGGCAGCACGACATGAACATCGGGACGGTGGTACGCAACGCCAACGCGTTCCTGGCCGCCGAGGTGCACATCGTTGGCCGGCGACGCTGGAACCGCCGCGGGGCCATGGTCACCGACCGCTACCAGCACGTGCGCCACCACCCCACCATCGACGACCTGGTCGACTGGGCTCGAGCGGCCGACCTGCCGCTCATCGGCATCGACAACCTGCCGGGGTCACGGCCGATCGAAGCGGTCGACCTGCCGCCGACGTGCGTGCTGTTGTTCGGCCAGGAGGGTCCCGGGTTGTCGGACGCCGCCCGGCGGGCGGTGTCGATGACCTGTTCGATCGCCCAGTACGGGTCGACCCGGTCGATCAACGCCGGCGTCGCGTCAGGGGTTGCCATGCACGCGTGGATCCGTCAACACGCCGGGCCGCCACCCGACGCGCCGGCCGATTCAACCGACTGACCGACCGAAGTCAGTTGCCGTTGGTCGACCAGTGCCAGGGTTCGCTGGGCAGGTTCCGGAAGCCGAACGAACCGGCATTGCCCTGCATCCAGGCGAAGGCGGCGTCGCCCCGGGCCAGCAACTTGCCGCCGGCGGTGAAGTCGATGGCCAAGCCCTGCTCGTGCATCGACATGCCCGGGGGTGCGGTGGGCGGATGACATTGCGACGCCGGCATCTGATAGATCGCGTAGTCGCTGGTGCCGCAGTGGGCCTTGCGCAACGCGATCTGCGACGCCGAGTCGCGGTAGCCACCGCCGCCGAGGGTGAAGCCCGCCGCCGAGGCCGCCCGCATGAGGTCGGCCAACTGCCCGGCGATCGACGTGGCGACGGTGATGCCGTTGACCGTGGTCAGCGAACCGTGGGCCACGATCGTGCCGCCACCACCACCCGAACCGCCGCCGAATCCCGATCCGCCGCCAGAACCACTGCCTGAGCCGCTACCCGATCCACCGGACGCAGGCGGGTTGACCGCCGCCGCCTGCTGCACCTTGGCGATGAGCGCCGCCTGCTGGGCGACGATCTGAGCCGACAGCGACTTGTCGAGCTTCGAGAGCGAGTCGCTCTCGGCCAGGGCGTCGTTGATGCGAGCGTCGACGCCGGCCACGACCTGGGCCTGACTGTCGCGAGCCTGCTGAAAGCTGGCCGCTTTGTCGTGAGCCGCGATGACCCACGCCGCGGCCGAAGCCTCCGCAGCCGCCACTTCGTCGCGCTTCAGCACCAACTCGTGCTGGGCCGATCGGTACTGCTCGACGACGTCGAGCTTGGTGCCATTGGCCACGTTGAGCAGCGCCGATTTGGTGACGGCCTGGTTCGCGTTCTTCTGCTCGAAGATGTCCATCACCTGATCGCCGGGCGGGTGGACGTAGGCCTCGACCGCGGCGGCCGCAACTTGGCTGCGCAGGCGGTCGATGGTGGCCTGCGCCGCGTCGGCGTCGCGCCCGGCCGCGGCCGCCTGCTGCTGGGCGGCATCGACCGCCCGCTGCGCGTCGGTGGCTTGGGCCTGTGCCCCCCGCACGTTTTCGTTGAGCGCGTCGAGGGCCTGGTTGACCTGGTCACTCGAGGCGTTGAGCGTGTCGAGCTGGCCGGCGACGGCTGCCTTCTGCTTGCGGACGTCTTCACGTTGGGTGGCGGGATCGGTCGCCGTCGCCGCCCGGACCGGTGCCGCCGGCACCACGGTGATACCGGCCACGGCCACCATCAGGCTCATGACCACGAGCACCAGAAAAGGGATCTGCCGCGGTCGAACCGGACGCGCCACCGAGCGCGGCACCCGGTCGAAGCATCGGTAGCGGTTCGTCATGAAACCGTAATGATAACGCGGTGCCGCCCGACCGGAGCCGATGACGACGAATCCGCTCGGTAGCCTGAGCGGGTGCACCGACTTCCCCTGCGGGCCGAACGGCGATCGTGAGCGGTCCCGGTCACGACCATGACCACAGCCACGGAGTTGCTCAGGCCGCACCGGGGCGCCAGCGACGCGCCCTACTCGTCGCCCTGGTCGCCAACGCCGGTTTCCTGGTCGTCGAGGTCATCGGCGGCGTGGCCTTCAACTCGCTGGCCCTGCTGGCCGACGCCGCCCACATGGCGTCCGACGTGGTGGGCCTGGTCATCGCCCTGGTCGCTCAGATGCTGATCGGCCGCCCGGCCACGACCCGGCACAGCTTCGGCCTGAAGCGGGCCGAGGTGCTGGGGGCCCAGGTGAACGGGCTGATCCTGGTGGCGGTCTCGGCGTGGATCATCGTCGAGGCCATCGGTCGCATCGGTGCGCCCGCCAACGTGAAAGGCGGCGGCGTGGTGATCGTGGCCAGCCTCGGGCTGCTGGTGAACCTGGGCGGTGCCGCCATCCTGTTTCGGGCCCGCGGTCAGAGCTTGAACATGCGGGGGGCGTTTCTGCATATGGCCTCGGACGCGGCCGGCTCGGTGGCCGCCATCATCGCCGGCGTCGCCGTGTTGGTGTGGGGGGCCGAATGGGTCGACCCGTTCGTGTCGATCCTGGTGGCGATCCTGGTGCTTTGGTCGTGCTGGGGGTTGCTCCGCGACACGACCAACGTGCTGCTCGAAGGCACCCCTCGGGGCATCGACCCCGACGCGGTACGGGCCGGCCTCGCCGCCGATGCTTCGGTCGAGGCCGTCCACCACGTGCACCTTTGGAGCCTGGCGTCGGACGAGCCGGCCCTGTCGGCCCACGTCGTACTGGCCGGCGAGGTCACCCTGCATCAGGCCCAAGAACGCGGCACCGAACTGAAGGCGATGTTGAACAACCGGTTCGGCATCGACCACTCGACCCTCGAACTCGAGTGCCACCCCTGCGACTCGCCCGACGATCTGGTCACCATGAGCCAACACGAGCACCCGGCCCCATCGACCGAGCACTAGTCGTCCCCCTCGGTCAGGGCTGGCGCAGGTGCCAGGCCTTGGGCTGGACGAAGGTCTGGATGCCATAGGTCGACAGCGTCGATCCGATGCCCGAATGGCCTCGGCCCGACCACGGCAGCCGGGGACTCACCCGGTCGCAACAGTTCCAATAGGCCGAACCGGCCCGCACCTGGCTCAGCACCGCCCGGGCTCGTGATTCGTCGACGGTATAGACGCCGGCGGTGAGGCCGTACTCGGTGTCGTTCATCAGGGCAGTGGCCTCGGCGTCGTCGGCCACGGCCTGGATGCCAATGATGGGGCCGAAGCTCTCGTCGCGCATCACGGCCATGGTGGCGGTGACCCCGGTCAGCACGGTGGGGGCGAACCAGGCGCCGGGCTCGTCGGATTTGATCGTTGCGCCCGTCGCACCGTCGACCCGATGCCCTCCCGTGCGCACGACCGCGCCCTGGGCCACCGCGTCGGCGACCTGCGCCTCGAGCACCTCGACGTGGGTGGGTCGGGTGAGTGGTCCGATGTAGGTCGCCGCGTCGGTCGGGTCGCCGACGACGAAGCCCTCGACCGTCGCCACGAACCGCCCGACGAACGCGTCGTGGATGTCGGCGTGCACATAGATGCGCTCGACCGCGCAGCAGCTCTGACCGTTGTTGTAGAACGCGCCGTCGGCCAGACCCTCGGCCGCGCCGGCGATGTCGACATCGTCGGCCACGTAGACCGGGTCCTTGCCGCCCAGCTCGAGCTGCACGCGCGTGAGGGTTGGTGCCACCGTCTCGGCGATGCGTCGACCGGTGGCGTACGAACCGGTGAAGAACACCCCGTCGAACCGATGCGAGAGCAGCTCGGACCCCACCGAACCGTCGCCGGCGACGACTGCGAACACGTCGATCGGCACGCCCGCGTCACCCAACATCGACGCCATGGCCAGCCCCGTGAGGGTCGCGTATTCGGACGGCTTGTAGAGCACCGCGTTGCCGGCCAGCAGGGCGGGAACGAAGACGTTGGAGCCGACGAAGTAGGGGTAGTTCCAGGCCGAGATGTTGGCGATCACCCCGAGCGGCTCGTGGGCGATGACCTCACGGATGCCGGCGTCGGGGTCGTCGAGCACGACCTCGTCGGCCAGCGTGCGCTCGGCCTCGTCGAGGAAGAAGTCGAGGCGGGGCAGCAGACCGGTGAGCTCGTTGTGGCTCTGGCTGATGGGCTTGCCGGTCTCCGCTGTCATGGTGGTGGCCAGCTCGTCGTGACGGACGACGACCCACCCGCGGAAGGCCCGCAGGATCTCGATCCGCTCGCCGATCGGACGGGCGGCCCACGCCGGTTGCGCAGCCCGCGCCGCGGCCAGCTTCTCGGCGATGGTGCCGGGTGTGTCGTCGAGCACGTTGGTCACCAGCGCGCCGGTGGCCGGGTTGATGACCTTCACGCGCCCACCTGGGTGGCGCGGCGACCTTGCCGGGCCGCGTCGAGGAAGTCGACCACCAGCGGGTCGGGTGGCAACTGCCCGGTGTCGCCGACCGGCGTGAACTCGGGGTGCCACTGCACGGCGGCGACGAAGCGATCGCCGGGCCGCCGCATGGCCTCGACGATGCCATCGGTGACCGATACCGCCTCGACCACGAACCCGTCGGCCACCTCTTTCACGGCCTGATGGTGGACGCTGTTGACGGTCACGATCGAGCCACCCGAACCCCCACCGTCGCCGGGGCCGTAGACCTCGGCCAACCGCGACCCCGCGACGATCTCGACCGGGTGACGGTTGGCGTCGTAGATGTCCCAGTTGCGATGCTCGAACGAACCCGGCACCTGAGTGGTGACGTCCTGATAGAGCGTGCCGCCGAAGGCCACGTTCAGGATCTGGATGCCTCGGCAGATGCCCAGCACCGGCTTGCCGGCTCGATGGAACGCGTGGATCAGCTCGATCTCGTAGCGGTCACGGGGCTCGTCGCCGTCCCATGCCGGCCGCAGCGCCAGCTCGCCGTAACTGGTGGGGCTGACGTCGGATCCGCCCTGCAGCAACAGACCGTCGAGGTCCTCGACGTAGGCCTCGATCAACGGACCGCCAGGCGTCGGCCGGGGCACGAGATAGGCCAGCGCTCCGGAACGGCCCAACAGCTCGAGCATCGACTCCTCGGCGTAGAGCAAGGTCTTGCCCTTGAACACCGGTCGCTCGGGATCGGCGTGGAAGAAGCAGGAGCTCACCCCGATGCGCAACGGACGCTCGGCGTCACCGACCGGACCGGCGCTCACGCGAACGCCTCGATGAAGATGCGGCGGAAGTCGTCACGGGTGACCGGTCGGGGGTTGTTGAGATGGCACGAGTCCTCGATGGCGACGTCGGCCAGCCGTTCGAGGTCGCCGGGCCGTACGTTCGTGTCGACCAGCGATCGGGGCATGCCGATCTCGGCCTTCAGGTCGGCCAGCCACCGCAGGAATCCCTCGGGGGTGGCCTCGTCGAGCTCGACGGTCTGGGCCATCACGGTGAAGCGCCGCGACGACGACTCGACGTTGAACGCCAGCGCGTGATCGATCATCACCGCATTGGCCAGACCGTGGTGCAGGTCGGCGACGGTGCCCAACGCGTGAGCCGTCGAGTGCACCAGGCCGAGCCCTTTCTGAAAGGCGATGGCCCCCATCATCGAGCTCATCAACATGGCGCCGCGGGCCTCGATGTCGTGCGGGGTCGCCACCGCACGGGCCAGGTTGGCGGCACCGAGGCGCAAGCCTTCGAGGGCGATGCCGTCACAGATCGGGTGATAGGCCTTGGCCAGATAGGCCTCGATGTTGTGGGTGAGCGCATCGACACCGGTGGCCGCGGTGATGCCGGCCGGCAGGTCGAGGGTCAGCTCGGGATCGGCCAACACGGCGTCGGCCAGCAGGTGGGGCGAGTAGATGATGCGCTTGACGTGGGTGACGTCGTCGGAGATGACCGCGCTGCGGCCGACCTCGCTGCCGGTGCCGGCCGTCGTCGGCAACGCCACGAAATGGGGCACTGGACCGATGGGTCGGGCGCCGACCATCTCGTCCTCGTACTCGAACAGATCGCCCGGGTGGATCGCCGTCAGAGCGATGGCCTTGGCCACGTCGAGGGCGGCGCCACCACCGACCCCGACGATGCCGTCGGCGGCGTGAGCCCGATAGGCCTCGACCCCCGCTGTCACCTGCGACTTGACCGGGTTGCCCCAAACCCCGTCGAACGGCAGCGGCTCGAGCCCGCCGGCAGCCAGGTTGGCGACCAGGTCGGTGAAGATGGCCAGCGCCCCGACGCCTTGGTCGGTCACGACCAAGGGGCGCTCGACCCCATGGGCGCGCAGGTGGCCGACGAGCAGCGAACGGGCGTTGGGCCCGAACGTGATCGCGGTCGGAAAGCTGAACTGGCTGAAGGTCACGCTGGCCATTCTGTCAGCCGGCCGGCGAGTCGAGGGCGTCGTTGACGGCAACGGCGGTGGCGGCCACAAAGGGCTCGCTCAAGAATGAGCCCCGGCCGGTATGGCACCCCGGCACCCGCCGCACCTCCATCGCCGGCAACAGCAGCACCCACGCGCCCGACCCCCGCTTTTGCCCCACCGACGGACTGATGTCGGCCGCCTTGATGTAGATCACCCGCCCGGAATAGGGGCGGCCGCGGTAGTTCCAGCTGGCCAGGTTGGCGGCCATGCGCTGGTCGTCGAGCAGGTCGCGTAGCGGTGTCGCGCGGCCGGCACACCGAGCTCGCCCAACGCGGCGCGGGCGACGGTACGACCGGTCAAGAACTCGGCCCGCCGCCCGGGCACGGCCCGCTCCATGGCTTCGCGCTCGATGGCGTACGGCGACGAGACCGTCAGGTCGGGCACGGCCCACTGCGAAGCCACCTGCCAGGTCGCAATCGTCGCGGCCGGCAGCAACCCAAGGAAGTTGGGCCCTCGCTGCGCGGGGGAATCGTCAGATGATCTCGAGATAGCGAGCCAGCTCCCAGTCAGTGACCGCCTCGGTCGACTGGCGCCACTCCCACTCGCGGGTGGCGACGTAGTGGTCGACGAAGCCGTCGCCGAACAACTGACGAGCGGCGGCCGAAGACGCCAACCGGGCCGTCGCATCCTGCAGCGTTCGGGGCAGGCGCTCGACACCATCGGCCGCTGCGTAGCCGTTGCCGATCGTCTCGGCCGTGTCGAGCGTGAGGCCTTGCTCGATGCCCCACAGACCAGCGCCAACACACGCCGCCACCGCCAGATAGGGGTTGACGTCGGCGCCCGGTACCCGCGTCTCGATCCGGGTCGAGTTGGCGCTGCCGGCGATCACCCGGCAGGCCACCGTGCGATTGTCGACCCCCCAATTGGGACTGGTCGGCGCCCAGAACCCGTCGACCAGCCGCTTGTAGCTGTTCACGGTGGGCGCCAGCAGGGCGAGGATCTCGGGCAGCAACGCCAGCTGACCGGCCAGATACGAACGGAAAACGTCGCTCATGCGGCGCGGGTCGGCCGGGTCGAAGAAGGCGTTGGCTCCGCCGTCGATCGACCGCAGGCTCTGGTGGGCGTGGCCGCTGCTGCCAGGCAGGTCGGTGTTCCATCGCGCCATGAACGTGGGCAGGATCCCGAAGCGATGCCCGATCTCCTTGACCGACGACTTGAACAGCACGGCCCGGTCGGCCGCGGTCAGCGCGTCGCTGTAGAGGATCGCCGCCTCGAGCACCCCGGGTCCGGTCTCGGTGTGCAGCCCTTCGAGCGGCACCCCGAAGGCCCGCAGTTCGGTGAGCATCGCCTCGAAGAACGGCTGGCTCTGCGACGCCCGCAGGATCGAGTATCCGAACATGCCCGGCGACAACGGCGTCAGGTCGCGGTAGCCCTTGTCGCGCAGCGAGTGCGGAGTCTCGATGAAGTTGAACCACTCGAATTCCATGCCGACCTGGGCGTCATAGCCGAGCGCGGCCGCCCGGTCGATCACCCGGTGCAGCACCTGGCGCGGACAGACCTCGAGGGGCTCGGGCACGCCGTTGCCCGCGGTACCCGACTGCACGAACTCGCCGAGGAAGAACGGACGGCCGTCCTCCCAGGGGATGCGCCGGTACGTGGTCAAGTCGATGCGCACCTCGGCGTCGGGGTAGCCGTTCTGCCAGCCCGTGTACGTTGAGTTGTCGTAGGTCTGGTCACCCGAGTCCCATCCGAACACCACGCTGCAGAACCCGAAGCCGGTTCGGGCCGACGCGAGGAACTTGGCCTTGTCGAGGTACTTGCCGCGCAAGACGCCGTCGATGTCGACGACGGCGACCTTGACGTAGTCGTCGGGCGCGGCGGCCAGTTCGTCGAGCACCGCCTGCGGATCGGCCGGGACGTGGTCGGCCGGCGTTGCGTGGGGAGAATCGACGTCGCTCACGGGTCCGGAGTGTAGGAGGCCGAACCGCCTGACGTTCCGAGCGGTACGGTGCGTCGGTGAGCGAGAAGGTCACCGTCCCCCTCGAACTGGCCGGCCACACCGTGGCCGGGCGAATCGATGCGAGGTCTTTCTGAGTGGCATGGCTTATATCTTTGCCAACAATCTCAATGGAGCCATCCTTGATGGGAATCAAACCAATTGCGGCCCGACCTACCGTTGTTTTACCGGAGCCAGATTCACCTACCAAGCCCACAATTTCACCCGGGTAAATCTCTAAATTAAATCCCTCTACGGCGCGGAAAGCGGGAATTCGACCGCGCTTAGGGTACTCAATCGTCACATTGGTAAGTTTCAAGACTGGCTCTGGATTACCTACCAAAGTAAGGGAGCGCTTTACGCTCTGGCCTAACCGGGGAACCGCGGCCAGCAGTTGTTGGGTATAGGGATGTTGTGGATGGTTGAAAATTTGATCAGCAGAGCCATGTTCTACCGTCAGGCCATCTTTCATCACCAAAATCTCATCTGCCATATCGGCAACCACGCCCATATCGTGGGTAATGAGAACAATGGCAGAGTTAAGTTTGCTGCGAAGTCCCCGCATTAAATCGAGAATTTCTGCTTGTACTGTCACATCTAGGGCGGTGGTGGGCTCATCAGCAACGAGCAATCCTGGATCGCAAGCTAGTGCTTGGGCGATCATGGCGCGCTGGCGTTGGCCTCCCGATAGTTGATGTGGATACTTATCAAAAGATCGCTCTGGGTTTGGAATATCCACCATTTCGAAAAGTTCTACGGCGCGAGCTCTCGCCTCTTTTGGACCCATATTGAAATGATTACGGAGAGTCTCCACCACTTGAAACCCGATAGAGTAAACCGGGTTTAACGCGGTCATAGGCTCTTGGAAAATATAAGCCACCTCCTTGCCTCGACTTTTGCGAAGCGTGGATTGATTGGCGCCAATCATCTCTATGCCTTTTACTTTTACACTGCCAGATGTGCGAGCATTATTAGCAAGCAAATTCATGAGCCCTAAAGCAGTAGTCGATTTACCCGATCCAGACTCGCCAACAATGGCTAAAACTTGACCAGGGGCCACTTCAAAATTCATATTTACTGCAGCGGGATACCAAACTCCATCCACCCAGAACTCAACGGTAAAATTTTCTACTTTAAGAATTGGTTCGGTCATGGTTTCCCTAACTCTGGCGCATCGAACTTGCCGGTGGTTTCTCCCCGTGCAATGAATGGTGAGGTAAATGGTGAGATGATTGTCAAATGAGTAACTCGGAAATCTTTCGGCCCTGGAGTGGCTTTCTTATGGCG
>JAYUBX010000102.1:0-1584 GCA_043740665.1 Candidatus Neomicrothrix sp. | reverse complement strand
CGCCGCACAGGTACGCGAACTCTGGACCTCCGAGCGAGGCGAGCAGATCCACGGGTTCATCCAGTTCGGTGGCGGTGCCACGCCACCGGGCCACGGCGTCGCGGACCACTGCTCGCTTCCTCTCGACCATCGCGGTGTCGGCGCCCGATCCGAGACCGACGAGTTCCTCCGCGGGGAGGCTGAGCAGGGCCGAGCCGAGCGCGGCCGCCACGGTCGTGTTGCCGATACCCACCTCGCCAATGGCGACGAGGCCGGATCCCCCGAGCCGATCGCCCAGAGCGGTTCCGTCCTCGACGAGTTGGGCGGTCCGAACGCGGTTCATGGCGTCGGTCGAGACGAGGTCACCGGTGGAGGCGCCGGCATCGACAACCACCCATTCCAGGCCCGACGCGGTTGCCGTGCTGACACCGATCGACTCGCCGGCGCGGGCAGCAGCGATCACGTCAGCCGTGACCGACCGGGCATACGGCGTGACGCCGAGATCCGCGACCGGATGGTCGCCACCCACCAGGACCAAGGTGGCGCCGTCGACCGCAAGACCCATGCATGCCACGACTCGATCCAGTGCCCTGTCGAGCACCCCCATCGAACCGGGCGGGGTGAACAGCCGGTCGGTGTGGTCTCGCGAGCCGACCACGCGGGCGGGTTCGGGGGCACGAACCCTCGAGACGGGCGAAGGTGGTGTACCGAGGTGCGGCCACCGCTCGTGGATGACCACTTCGTCGAGGGGCTGCCGATTCGACCATCCGAACCGTTCGAGACCGGGGCCGGTCTGGCGTTCGTCGGGATATCCGATGCACAGCCAACCGAGCGTCTCGACGCGGTCCGGCAGCCCCAGCAACGTGGCGAGATCACCAGGTTGGAAGAGGGTGACCCAGCCGACACCGAGTCCTTCGCTGCGTGCTGCCAGCCAGAGGTTCTGGATCGCACATGCACACGACCACAGGTCGGCGTCGGGGAACGTGGCGCGACCGAGAACCCCGGCCGCTTCGACCCGGCGATCGCAACAGACGACGACACCGACAGGGGCCTCTCGGATCCCTTCGAGTTGGAGATCCAACAATTGTCGTGAAGAGCGTTCGTCCATCTGTGCCGCCTGCGCAAGCCGTTGCTGGTCCGCCAACCACGCGGCTGTGGAGCGAACAGCCGCGTCCCGAACGACGATGAACCGCCACGGTTGGCTGTGCCCGACGGAGGGCGCCTGGTGCGCAGCCGCGAGCAGCCCGAGCACGGTGTGATCGTCGATGTCGTCGGGGCGAAAACGCCGGACGTCGCGCCTGGCAGCGATGATCGACCGCAGTGCTGCCTGCTCGTCCGTACTGAATGCCCACCCCGCGGGATCAGCCGCGCGTTCGGCAGCGCTGGTGACGTCGCCGATCAGCGGGACCGGCCGCTTCCATGTGGTCACGATGCAACCCGGTTGCTCGGGTACGAGCGGGGGGTGTACACCGACGAGGCCAGAGGCCGGTCGATCATGCGTGTGGTGGACGAACCGATCACAACGACGGTGCTCATGTCCACCGACTCAGGATCGAGGCCGTCAAGGGTGGTGACGGTGATCTGCTCGTCGTCGCGGCCGACGTT
>JAYUBX010000101.1:0-3260 GCA_043740665.1 Candidatus Neomicrothrix sp. | reverse complement strand
TCCATCAGGGCACGAAGCTGATCCCGGCCGATTTCATCGGGTTCGCCCGCCCGGCCCATGTCATGGGCCGTCACCATGACCTGCTGATGGCCAACTTCCTGGCCCAGCCCGAGGCGTTGGCATTCGGCAAGACGGCGGCCGAGGTCGAAGCCGAGGGCGTCGCTCCCGACCAGGTCGCGGCCCGCACCTTTGCCGGCAACCACCCGACCACCTCGATCCTGGCCACCGAACTGAGTCCCTATGTGCTCGGTCAACTGATCGCCCTCTACGAGCACAAGGTGTTCACCCAGGGCGCGGTCTGGAACATCAACTCGTTCGATCAGTGGGGCGTCGAACTGGGCAAGAAGCTGGCCACCACCATCGCGGCCGAACTCGGGCCCGACGACCCGGGCGAGCTCGATCACGACAGCTCGACCAACACCCTGATCCGGCGTTACCGCCGGCTCCGCTGACCGAAGGACAACACCATGCAGGCACTCGGCATCGACATCGGCGGAACCGGCATCAAGGGTGCGGTGGTCGACACGGCCACCGGCCAGTTCGTGGTCGAGCGTCTGCGCATCGAGACGCCCCAGCCGGCGACACCCGAGGCCGTGTCGGCGGTTGTGGCGCGCATCACCGAGCACTTCTCGTGGACCGGACCGGTCGGCTGCACCTTTCCGGGTGTCGTCAAGCACGGCGTGATCCGTACCGCGGCCAACGTCGACCATGCGTGGGTCGACCTTGCCGCCGAGGACGTCCTCGCTCAGGCCACCGGCTGTCCGGTCACGGTGGTGAACGACGCCGATGCGGCCGGTGTGGCCGAGTCGCTGTTCGGTCACGAGCAGGCCCGCACCGGCCTGGTCGTGTTGCTCACCCTGGGCACCGGCATCGGCAGCGCCATGATGCTCGACGGCGAGCTGGTGCCCAACACCGAGTTCGGGCACCTCAAGATGGGCAAGAAGGATGCGGAGGACCGGGCAGCCGAGTCGGTGCGCGAGCGCGAAGACTTGGGTTGGAAGGGATGGGCCCATCGCCTGGGCGATTACCTGCGTGAGCTCGAGTCGTTGCTGTGGCCCGACCTGTTCGTGCTCGGTGGCGGGGTGTCGAAGAAGGCCGACAGGTTCATCCCCCACATCCGGTGCTCGACGCCCGTCGTCGCCGCCCAGTTGCTCAACCAGGCCGGCATCGTCGGGGCCGCGCTGGCCGCCGAGCGCACGTTCGAGGTCGCCGGCCCTACGCCCTAGATCAGGCGCCGGATCAATCGAGCTGAGCCAGGACCTCACCGATGATCTTGGTGGCCTGGTGCGCGGGCAGGGGCTCGCCGCCTTCGGCGTCGGCGACTTCGGCGGCGAAGTCCTCGACCGCATGGACCCCACCGACGAGCACGTGGCGCAACGCCTCGCCGCTGGCCTCGGGATCGTCGAGTGCCTCGACGGCGGCCGCGACCTCGTGGTCGGGCGAGATCGCCACGGCGTGCACGACGGTCATGGCTTCTTGTCGACCGGTGGCCGTCGAGACGACCGGTTCACGATCGGGGTTCTGCTCGCGATCCCACTCGACCAGCGCCTCGTCGTAGCCACCCTCACCCGGGTGCAACACCCGGGTCGTGGCGATCGCCGGCACGATGGTTCGATCGTCGTCGACGCTCTCGACGGGTCTCGTGGCCGGCTCATCGGTTTCGTGCACTCGCTCCGGGACCACGGGAACGACGAGGGTGCCATCGGGATTTCGGACGATGTTCATTGCGGTTCCTTACCCCGCCGGTGACCCGTCGATGCATCCGTAGCCGATGATGGCGGCGGTCAGAGCGGCGTCGAGGTGGACGAAGGCGTCGGCCGGCGAACCGAGCATGCCGCGCAGTTCGAGCGAGGTCACGCCATGGATGACGGCCCAGACCTGATACGAGATGGCGACGGGATCGCCGACCAGTCGGCCGGCTTCGACGCACCGGCGCACCGCGTCCCGGCATTGTTCGAGGGTGGTGAGCGCATAGAGGGCATCGTCGATGGTGGGCTGAAACTCAGGGACGGGCGAGCCGAACATCACGTCGTAGAAGTACGGGCTGGCGATGGCGCTCTGGTGGTACGCGTGGCCCAGGGCGAGCAGATCGGCGAGCGGATCGTCGGTATGCACGACGGCCCGCTGATGCTCGTCGAGCCGTCGAAACCCTTCGAGGAACAGCTGGCGCACCAGCTCATTTTTCGACCCGACCAGGCTGTAGATGGCGGTGGTCGACGTGCCGCCCTCGGCCGCGACGCGCCGGGTGCTCAGGGCCTGGGGTCCTTCGGTGGCCAGCAGTCGGGCGGCCGTGTCCAGCAGGTGCTGGCGAAGCTCCGGGCTGTACTCGCGAGGACGGGACACGCTTGACACTCTAGCCGAATCGTTGTTATGTAACAGTGATATCTTATCTCGACCCGAACCGGAGCCATCGTGACCATCACCGAGAACCGCTATCTGCAAGGGAACTTTCGGCCCGTCGCCGACGAGATCGTCGCCACCGACCTCGACATCGTCGGTACGTTGCCGCCGACCCTGACCGGTCGCTACGTCCGGACCGGCCCGAATCCGATCGACGTCGACGCCGAGAGCTACCACTGGTTCATCGGAGACGGCATGGTGCACGGCGTCGAGCTCGGTGGCGGCCAGGCCAACTGGTACCGCAACCGGTGGGTGCGCTCGCCCGAGGTGGCGGCCGCCCAGGGGCTGGCCGAGGTCAGCCGGCCCGATCTCGGTGGGGCGTTCCCCGGATCGGGCAACACCAACGTGGTGCACCACGCCGGATCGATCTGGGCCATCAACGAGCTGTCGATGCCCTACGAGCTGACGCCCGAGCTCGACACGGCCCGTCAGGGGGACTTCGGGGGTCCGCTTCCGGCCGGAACCAACGCCCATCCCAAGTTCGATCCGGTCACCGGCGACATGCACTTCGTGGCCTACAACTTCGTCGAGCCCTACCTCTGGTACCACGTCGTCGATGCGGCCGGTCACCTCGTGCGCAGCGAGCCGGTCGAGATGGGTGGACCGGTGATGGTGCACGACATGGGGCTGACGGCATCGCAGGTCGTGGTCTTCGATCTGCCGGTGGTGTTCAACCTCGAGCAGGCCATGAACGGCACCCGGTTCCCCTACGAGTGGGACGACGACTACAGGCCGCGGGTCGGCCTGCTGCCTCGCGCCGGTTCGGGGGCCGACACCGCGTGGGTCGAGATCGATGCCTGTTACGTGTTCCATCCGCTGAACGCCTTCGACGCCGACGACGGCACCGTCGTTATCGATGT
>JAYUBX010000100.1:0-12003 GCA_043740665.1 Candidatus Neomicrothrix sp. | reverse complement strand
CGCAGTCGTCGCACGGTACCGCGGTGCGAACCCTGACCGGTGCCTGGGTTCCGAACACAGCCTCCTCGAACGACAGCTCGAGCGTCACTTCGAGATCGGCACCCCGAGGCGGACCCGGCGCGCCGCCGTCGCCACCGCCGCCGAAGGGGTTGCCCCCGAAGAACGCGTCGAACAGGTTGCCCAACCCGCCGCCGAACCCTGCGGCGCCACCCTGGGCCGCGCCTTCGGCGCCGAAGCGGTCGTAGCGCTGCCGACGATCGGGATCGCTGAGGGTCTCATACGCCATGGCCACCTGCTTGAACCGAGCCTCAGCCGCGTCGTCGCCCGGATTCGCGTCGGGGTGCAACTCGCGGGCCCGCCGTCGATAGGCGCGTTTGATCTCCTCGGCGGTGGCTCCGCGCGAGACCTCGAGCAGTTCGTAGTAGTCGTCGGCCATCTCAGCCCTCACTCAGGCGGCGGCCGAGCCGTTGGCTCACCACCGCGACGGCCGCCATGGCTTGCGGATAGTTCATACGCGTCGGGCCGAGCACCCCGATGGTTCCGGCCGGCTCACCTTCGACCTCATAGGTCGAGACCACCACCGAGCAGTCAGCGAGCGGTTGCATGCCCGTCTCGGTGCCGATGGCCACGTGCAGGCCGCGGTCGAGCACATCGTTCAGCAGGCTGACCACGACGTACTGCTGCTCGAGGATCTGCAACACCTCACTGACGGTCGCCACTGCGTCGAAAGCCGACGCCATGCGCGACGTGCCACCGATATAGATCTGGTCGGACGAGTTGGCATCGTCCCCGCCCAGGGCAGCCAACGCCTGATCCAGGATCTGGTCGACTGTGCCGTTCGGTGCCCCCGGTGTGCGTTGGCGCGCCGACCCGGCGGCGGACTGCAGGGTTTGGCCCACCAGGGCCTGTGCCACTCGAGCGCCGACCGCGGCCAGCACCAGATCGTCGACGTCGACCTCGAATTCGAGGGTGTGCTTGTCGATCACGCCGTTGGACAACACCACGACCAGCAGCGCCACTCGTGACGTGAGCCCCACCAACTGGGCCGACCGGACGGTGGCGGCCTCGGTCGGCGGCGGCACCACGACGGCGGCGTACTGGGTCAGGCTCGAGAGCAACCGGCTGGTATCGGCCAACATCTGCTCGAGCTCGCCGTGGGCCTTGGCGAAGAACAACCGAATCTGTTGCGAGTCGGCCGCGGCCAGCACCGCCGGCTCGACCAACGAATCGACGAAGAACCGGTAGCCCTTGTCGGTGGGCACCCGCCCGGCGCTGGTGTGGGGCTGCTGCAGGAACCCGTCGTGTTCGAGGGTGGCCATGTCGTTGCGCACGGTGGCTGACGACACGTTGACCCCGGGGGCACGGGCCACATGGCCCGAACCGACCGGCTGGGCTGTTTCGATGTATTCGGCGACGACGGCGCGAAGGATAGTGGCCTTGCGAGGATCAAGGCCGGCGGGCGGAGGGTTCGTCGATTCGTCAGTCACAGCGTCGGTCAATGCATCGTCTCGATTTCAGGCTGGCAGTCGATGATACCGACTGCCAGACCAGGCCCACCGGCATCGGCGTCAGTCGTCGAGCTTGAGGGCGGCGATGAAAGCTTCTTGGGGCACCTCGACCCGACCGATGTTCTTCATGCGCTTCTTGCCTGCCTTCTGCTTCTCGAGCAGCTTGCGCTTGCGGCTGATGTCGCCGCCATAGCACTTGGCCAGCACGTCCTTGCGCTTGGCCTTCACCGTCTCTCGCGAGATGATGCGCCCACCGATGGCCGCCTGAATCGGCACGTCGAACATCTGACGCGGGATGAGCTCCTTGAGCTTCTCGCTCATGCGCTTGCCGTATTCGTCGGCCTTGTCTCGGTGCACCACCGTGCTGAAGGCATCGACCGGCACCGCGTTGAGCAGGATGTCGACCTTCACCAGATCGGCCCGCGCGTAGCCTGCCGGCTCGTAGTCGAGGCTGGCGTAGCCCTGGGTGCGGCTCTTCATCTGATCGAAGAAGTCCATGACTACTTCGGCCAGCGGCACCCGGTAGACCAACTCCATCCGCTCGGGCGACAGGTACTCAATCTTCTGCATCTCGCCTCGCCGGGTCTGGCAGAGGTCCATGAGCGTGCCGGTGTACTCGGTGGGCGTCAGGATCGTGGTCGTGAGGTAGGGCTCCTCGATGAACTCGACCTCGCTCAGGTTGGGCATGTCGCTGGGGTTGTCGATCACCAGCACCTCGCCGGCCGTCTTCTGCACTCGGTACTCGACCGAGGGAGCGGTGGCGATCAGGGCCAGGTCGAACTCGCGCTCGAGCCGCTCGCGGACGATGTCCATGTGCAGCAGTCCCAGAAACCCGCAGCGGAACCCGAAGCCCAGCGCACCTGAAGTCTCGGGTGTGTAGGTGTAACTCGAATCGTTCAGCCGCAGCTTCTCGAGGGCCTCGCGCAGGTGGGCGAAGTCATCGCCCTCGACCGGATACAGACCGCAGAACACCATCGGCTTCGGGTCGCGATAGCCCTCGAGAGCCGGTGCCGGACGAGCCGCTTCGGTGACGGTCTCACCCGATCGGGCTTCGCCCACGTCCTTGATGCCGGCGATGAGATACCCGACCTCGCCGGGACCGAGCCCGTTCACCGGTGTCGGTTCGGGCAGCCGAACCCCCACCTCCTCGGCGCCGTAGGTGGCCTTCGCCTGCAAGAACTGCAGTCGAGCGCCGGTGCGCAGCTGCCCGCTCATGACCCGCACCGAGCTGACCACGCCTCGGTACTGATCGAAGTACGAGTCGAAGATCAGGGCCTGCAGCGGAGCATCGGGATCGCCGACCGGCGCCGGGATGCGTTCGATGACGGCGTCGAGCAACTCGGGCACCCCCTCGCCGGTCTTGGCGCTGATGCGCAGGATCTGGTCGGCCGGAATGCCGAGGACGTTCTCGATCTCCAGGGCGTAGCGATCGGGGTCGGCGGCGGGCAGGTCGACCTTGTTCAGGGCGGCGACGATCTCGAGGTCGTTCTCGAGAGCGAGATAGCAGTTGGCCAGCGTCTGGGCCTCGATGCCCTGGGCCGCGTCGACCAGCAGAATCACGCCTTCGCAGGCCGCCAGCGACCGCGACACTTCGTACCCGAAATCGACGTGTCCCGGCGTGTCGATCAGGTTGATCACGTGGTCGCGATAGTTCAGCCGCACGCTCTGGAGCTTGATGGTGATGCCGCGTTCACGTTCGATGTCCATCGAGTCGAGGTACTGGGCCCGCATGTCGCGGGCCTCGACCGCGCCGGTGATCTCGAGCATCCGGTCAGCCAGGGTCGACTTGCCGTGATCGATGTGGGCGATGATGCTGAGACAACGAAGTCGGCCCAGTGCGGACACGGCGGAATCGGACACGGAACGGCGGACTTTCGGATCGGAGACACCCGGCGGCGGGCGATGGGCCAGCGTAGCGGGCGGTCCCGAAGGGGCCGCACGACCACCGGTCGCCGAGGCCGAGTGTGACTCGGACCCGTAGGCCCGCTATCCTCATCTGGCCGTACCGAATGTCGTTCTCGACGTCGGTGCCCTCCGCTCCCGAGATCCAGGACTCCCCGTGGCGAACATCAAGAGCCAGATCAAGCGCAACAAGCAGAACGAGACGCGCCGCGTGCGCAACAAAGCCGTTCGCTCCGAGCTCAAGACCCGGACCAAGGTCGTGACGACGGCCGCCGAGAACGGCGACGAGAACGTCGAAGAGCTGACCCGACTCGCCATCAAGCGACTCGACAAGGCCGCCAGCAAAGGCGTGATCCACAAGAACCAGGCCGCCCGCCGCAAGTCCCGGCTGGTCAAGAACCTGGCCAAGCTCCCGGCCAGCTGAACCTGATGTTTTGGGGCTGGGCCTCAGCCCCGTCGCGAGCCTTGCTTCGGTGAACGGCTGGCCAGGCGGGCCACCAGCACCTCGACGGCCAGTTCGGGCGGCCAGGCTTTCGCCCCTCGCAGATCGAGATCAGCGACGGCCAACAGCTCGATGAACTCATGCACCTTTTCGGACCCGAGGGCCCGGGTCTGGGTCAGCGCCTTGCGCGCCGGGTACGTCGAGCCCTTCAGGCCGAGCACCTCGGCCGCCTGGGCTTCGGTCGCCGCGCCCGAGCCTTCGAGCCGCAGCATCCGGACGTAGTGGTAGGTGAGCGAGGCGGTGACCTGCAGCGGATGGCGGCCGGCGCCCAGCATGCGGCCCAGCACGTCGAGCGCTCGCTGCGCGTCTCCCCCATCGATAGCGTCGGTCAGATCCCATGGTGCCACGTCACCCGAGGCACCCAGGTACGGCTCGATATCAGCAGCGCTGAGCTTGTTCTGGGTGCCCAACGAGCTGGCCAGCGTGGCCAGCAGGGCGCGTAGCCGACTGACATCCTCACCCAGATGCTCACCCAACAGAGCCCGAGCCGATCCGTCGAGCTTGACCGGCGCCGCCGCCAGCTGCTCGTCGAGCCACGCTGATCGCTGCTTGCCACTGCCCGCCTTGGTGTCATGCACCACACCGCCCGCCGCCTTGATGGCATCGGTCAGCTTCTTCGGAACCGTCGGCATGCGGGCGCCCGGCTTGGGCCCCTTCTCCCAGACCAGCACCAGGGCCGTCGACGGCAGTGGATCAGCCAGGTAGCCCACCAGCGGAGCCACCGAGTCGCCGGTCGAGAACACCGAGGCCTGCCGGCCGACCACGACCCGACGCTCGGTGAGAAACGGTGGGGTCTGGGCGGCGTCGACCAAGGGGCCGATCGATGCGACGCCGCGATCGTCCTCATAGGTCGAGGCATCGAGCTCCTCGAGCATCAGCGAGCGATCGCCGTCACCCACCAGCTCAGCGACGAGGTCATGGACGGCATCACCCATCAGCACCGCGTCATCGCCCTTGACCAGATGGATCGGTGCGGTGCGATCGATACTCGCCTTCATGGCGCCGACAGCACGGCGGCCATCACGTCCGCGACCCGACGGGCGGCACGGGCGTCGTGCGACCGCAGCACCCGACAGCCCAGGGCGATGCCCAGCGCGTGCGCGGCCATGGTGGCGTTCCCGGCGGCGTCGACTTCGACGTCGAGCAACTTCCACAGAAACCGCTTGTTGGATGCCGACAAGAACACGGGATAACCCAGCTCGGCCAGCGCGTCGGAATGGCGCAGCAACACCAGCGACTGGGCCTCGCTCTTGCCCAGGTCAAGCCCGGCGTCGACCATGATCCGCTCGGCCGGTATGCCGGCGGCCTCGGCCCGGGCCGCCCGATCGGCCAGAAAGGCGCACACGTCGACAACGACGTCGTCGTACACCGGGTTGGGATCCGGCACACGGGGGGCCAGCCGGATGTGCGTGGCCACAACCGACGCACCGAACTCGGCGCAGGTGGCCAAGTAGGCCGGGTCGGCGAACCCGCTGATGTCGTTGCCGACGACCGCGCCGGCCTCGAAGCATGCCCGCGCCACCGACGCTCGCCAGGTGTCGACCGACAGAGGCAGATCGAAACGCGACCGCAGGGCCTCGATCGCCGGCACGACCCGGTCGAGCTCCATCGCCTCGGTGACCTCGTCGCCAGGACCGGCCTTTACGCCGCCGACGTCGAGGAAATCAGCCCCGTCGTCGACCAGCTTCTCGGCCTGGCTCAGGAACGCGTCGAAGTCGTAGTACGAGCCCTTGTCGTAGAAGGAGTCCGGGGTGCGGTTCAGGATGCCCATGACGACCGCTCGATGGCTGACGTCGAAGCGGCGGGGACCGAGCGCGAGGTGCACCGCCCGAACCTACACCGCCATCCAGGGCCCCTTCGGGGGCGCCCACCACCTCGACATCGAGGCGTCCGTCGACCGCCATGACGGTGATCTGGATCGTGCCAACGGTGACGTGATCGCCCAGCTCGGGGACATCTGATGCCGGGACGATGACCGGTGCCCGAGCCCCGCGAGCATCGCGACGCCGCGGCACCCAGACCTCGTCCACCGTCACCCGCTGGCGCAGCGTCGCCACCAAGGCCCCTGCCGTTGCGCTGCCCGAGGGCGACACCAGCAGGTCGATGCGATCGACCCCCGCTCGGTGCAGGCCCTCGAGCACCGACCGGTCACCGACCCCACTGGCCAGAACCACGACCGTGATCGATCGACCGTCGGCTGACGAACGCCAGACCGTGCCCACGCCAGCCAAGTCGGCCCGCGGCGGACGCGCATCGGCCAGCATCACGGCCGGAAGCACCGCCAGGGCCACCACCACCAGCCATCCGGCGATGGCGAAGCCCCGCCGCCCCCGCTTTGCCGCCCCGACAGCCAGCGAGGCAAGGACCACCAGCCCCGCCAGTTGCGAAGCGCGCACCTCACCGAGGGGCAGAGCCGAGCCTTGCCGGGCGACCAGTTCGACCCATCGCAGCAGCAGGTCGGTCGGCGCGTGCACGACGCCGGCCAGCCCGCTCGGCAACCAGCCGGCCAGCAGTCCCGCCGTCATGCCCCACGCCATGATCAGCGCGGCGGCCGGCTCGGCCAGCAGGTTGGCCGGCACCGATGCCACCGGCAGGCCACCGGCCCGGGTCATCACCAGAGGGGCGACCGCGACCTGGGCCGCCAAGGTGACGGCCAATGGCAGCGCCACCAACCGGGGCAGGGGCAGGTGCTGAGCCAAGGGTCGAGCCAGCACGACGATGCCGGCCGACGCCGCCACCGAGAGTTGGAAGCCGAACACCCCGACCAACAGCGGATCGATCAGCAGCACGGCGGTGACGGCCAGCCCCAGCAGGCGCACGCCCGACGAAGGCCGGCCGAGCGACCACGCGGTGACGGCCAGGGCGGCCATGAAGGTGGCCCGCAGCACCGACGGTTCGAAGCGGGTGATCAGGGCAAAGAACGCCAGCAACACGACGGTGAACAGCCACCGCGACCGAGGCCCAAGCCGACGCAGTGCGGGCGCCACCACCGCGATCACGAATGCCACGTTCTCGCCCGAGACGACGAGCAGATGGCTGAGGCCGGCACCCCGAAAGTCCTGCGCGATCACCGCGCTCTGATCACGGGCATCGCCCAACACGAACCCCGCAAACAGCGCCCGGCGACCGGGCGCCATCACCGTCGCTCCCCGCAGCAAGGAGCGCCGTACGGTATTGGCGGCCCGGGTGATCAGGTCGCCCCGGCCGACCATCGTCAACCGGTCGACATCGACCCGACCGACCAGGTGGCGACGGGCCGCCCAATCGTCGCCAGGCGGCCGAGGGGTGGCGGCCCCGCTGATGTCGATCGATTCGCCCGCCGCCCGTTGGGCCAGGGTGGCACCGGCCCGGCCCCGGGCCCACACGTCGACGTGGTGGCCGTGGGCCCGAACCTCGGCGTGAACGGCGCCGGCTGTGCGTTGTGGATCGGTGACCAACGTGCCGCGTGCCGCGAACGGTCCGGCGGCCATCGGCCGGTCTCCGGCCCACGAACGGGCGCCGAGGGCCGACGCCAACAGGCCCACGCCGATGATCAGCAGCACCGGCCGGCGGATCAGCAACGCGACGGCGGCGACGACGACTGCAGGGCCGAGCGGCAGCGGCCACGACCGCCACGCACCGATCGCGGCGGCCACCGCCAGCAGCACCACACCCACATCGCTGAGCTGGCGCGAGCGGGCCCATCCCGACGGGATCCGCCGCGCCTCGGCACGGCTCATCCCACGCGCACCAGGTCGCGGAGCTGCGCCAACTTGGCCTCACCGATGCCGCGAACCTGGGCCAGATCGCCGATCGAACGAAACGGCCCGTGCCGCTGGCGGTAGTCGATGATGGCCGCAGCCGTGGCCGGTCCGACCCCCGGCAGGGTGTCGAGCTGCTCGGCCGTCGCGGTGTTCAGATCGACCGGTGGCGCCGTCGTCGACGGCCCCGCGGCTGCGCCGCCGCCACCACCGCCGTCGCTGACCGGACCCGGCGGAATCGACTCGCCCTGACGGGGCAGGTAGACCCGAGCCCCGTCGGCTAGCGGCGAGGCCAGGTTGACCCGGTCGCCGTCAGCCTCGGGGGCCAATCCTCCGGCGGCCGCCACCAGATCGGCGACCCGTGAACCGATGGCCAGGTGATAGACGCCGGGGTGCATCACCGCCCCCGCCGCCTGCACGATCAGCTCGGGCGTCACCGTACCGTCCGGTCGGCCCACACCGGCGGTGTCCGTGCTGCCGGCGTTGGATCCGCCACCTGAGCTGCGACCCACCCCCGTGCCGGAGGCGTGGGCAAACGGCAGCGACGCCGACGAACCCGCCGATCCCGAACGAGCAGTCGACGACGACCGGACCACCCAAACGACGCCGCCAGCGGCCCCAAGGACCACGACGGCCAGCACGACCGCCAGCCACCGGGTCGGACCTCCGCCACGGATCTGATCGAGGGTGACCTGAACGCGTTCCCGCCAGGTCCCGTCAGGAGCGCCGGCTGCCGCTCGCAACGGGCCAAGAGCATCGACAGGGTCGTCGCTGCTCTCGCCGAAACCGTCGGACGATGGCACCACGCTGGCCTCCACACGCGAGAAATCACGAAGGGAGGAAGGGAGCAGCCGGACTCTGACCAGCGGTGCCGTCGAGCAGCGAGCTCGCCCCGATTCTAGAACGGCGGTGCGGCGGATACCACCAGCTTCTTGCCCCGCCCCCAAAACCCCAAAACCCCGAACCTTATGTCCCAGAGCGCACCAGGGTGCGCCGAAACGCACAGGGTTGCGGGGTTGGCCCGGCAGCTTCGCTCGGGGGCTGGGCTCGGCACCCTAGAACAGATGGGCGGTGAGCTGCCGACGATAGTCGGCCGTGCGGGGGTCGTCGGGGCCCAGTAGCTCGAGCAGGTCGACGAAGGCCTGTCGGGCATCGTCGTCGGTCTTGACGCGGCCCAGCAACTCGTCGAGCTTGGCCGGGATCTCGTCGGTCGCACCTACCGAATCACCGGCACGCGCCAGGGCCGCCACCCGTCGGGTCTCGGGCGTCTCGGGGATGCGGTTCAGCAGTTCCAGCGCGTCGTCGGCCCGCTGATCGCCGACCAGCAACTCGGCCAGAGCCAGGATCGCCGTCGCGTTGGGCGGATCGAGCTCGAGTACCTGGCGCAGCGAGGCCTCGTCGCCGGCCTCGATCAGGGCGGCGATCTCGGTCTCCTCGGCTGTCGGCAACAGCCGATCGATGAAGGCCTGCACCTCTCGCTCGCCCTGGGCTCCGACGAAGCCGTCGACCACCACCCGATCGCGCAGGGCATAGACGGCGGGGATGCTCTGCACCTTGAATGCGGCCGACGTCTGCGGGTTCTCGTCGACGTTGACCTTGGCCAGCACGATGCGGCCCTCGGTGGCATCGACGGCCCGTTCGATGATGGGTCCGAGGCCCACGCAGGGACCGCACCACGGCGCCCACAGGTCGACCACCACCGGCCGTTCCACGGAGGCGATGATTACGTCGGTCTCAAAGGTTGCGTCAGTCACATCGATCGTCACAAGGGATGAGGATACGGCGATAGCGTGGCGCTTTCCGACAGCAGGGGGAACGAGTGGAACCGGTGCAATCCGTCGAAGGCGTCGACATCGAGCAGGTGACGGCCTGGTTCATCGAGCACGTTCCGGCCGTCGCCCCGCCGCTGACGTTCGATCTGATCGCCGGTGGTCATTCCAATCTGACCTTCAAGGTGACCGACACCGTCGGCCACGACTTGGTCCTCCGACGCCCACCCCTGGGCCAGGTGCTGGCCACGGCCCACGACATGGGCCGCGAGCACCGCATCATCTCGGCGCTGCGGCCGACCGACGTTCCGGTGGCGCCAGCCATCGGCCTGTGCACCGACCTCGACGTGAACGGCGCGCCGTTCTACGTCATGGACTTCGTGGATGGCACCATCGTGCGCGACGCGAGCGTGGGCGAACAGCTCACCCTTGATCAACGCTTGGCGGCCAGCGAGTCGATCGTCGATGTGCTCGCCCGCATCCACGCCGTCGACATCGACCAGGTCGGCCTGTCCGACCTGAGCCGCCACGAGGGCTACATCGAACGCCAGCTGAAGCGGTGGTACGGCCAGTTCGAGAACTCGAAGACGCGCGAGCTCCCCCTGCTCGAACAGGTCTACGAGTCGCTGCTCAGCGAGGTGCCCGAGCAGGGCCCGGCGACGATCGTCCACGGTGACTATCGGCTCGACAACTGCATGATCGGCGCCGATGGCCGCATCAACGCGGTGCTCGACTGGGAGATCTGCACGCTCGGCGATCCGTTGGCCGATGTCGGTCTGCTGCAGGTCTACTGGAGCGATCCCGGCGACCCGGCCCTCGCCGCAGGCGGCGGTGCCACCGTGCTCGACGGGTTCCTACGCCGAGACCAGTTGATGGAGCGCTACGCCGCCGCGTCGGGCCGTGACTTGTCGGGCATCGACTACTACGTCGCCTTCGGCTACTGGAAGCTGGCGTGCATCATCGAGGGCGTCTACGCCCGCTACATCGGCGGCGCCATGGGCCACCGCGGCAGCGCCGATGACTTCGCCTTCTTCGGCGAGCAGGTCGTCACGCTGGTTGAACGGGCCCGCCAGGCGATCGGGCGGCTCGAATGAACCGGATGTACGAGTTCGTCCAGAACCCCGACCTCGACGCTCCGGTACTCATCGTCGTGCTCGACGGGTGGATCGACGCCGGCCTCGGCGCCAGCGCCGCCCTCGAGACCATGACCGCCAACCCGGCCACGCCGCTCGAACTGGTCGCCTACTTCGATGCCGATGCCCTGCTCGACCATCGGGCTCGTCGTCCCACGATGCACATCGAGGACGGCATCCAGACGAGCCTCACCTGGCCCAGCATCGACCTGAAGGCGGGCGTCGACCTCGACGGCAACGACGTGCTGTTCCTGATCGGCGCCGAACCCGACCATCAGTGGCGAGGATTCTCCAAGGCGGTGGTCGATCTGGCCATCGAGCTCGGGTGTCGCATGTGCGTCGGCCTGGGCGCCTACCCCGCGCCGGTGCCCCACACCCGTCCGACCCGCATCGTCGCCACCACTGCGTCGCGCGAGCTGGCCGAACAGGTCGGCATCATCAACGGCCGCGTCGACGTCCCCGCTGGGGTGCAGGCCGCCATCGAGGAACAGGCCACGTCGATGTTCCTGCCCGCCGTCGGACTCTGGGCCCAGGTGCCCCACTACGCCTCGGCCATGCCCTACCCCGCTGCCGGTGCCGCCCTCATCGAGTCGCTCAATCAGGTGGCCGGACTGCGCTTTGACACCGGCAACCTCGACGACGATGCCGCCTCGGCCCGCACGCGGCTCGACAGCCTCATCGCCGACAGCGACGAGCACCAGCAGCTCGTCCGCCAGCTCGAGGAACAGGTCGACGCCCTCGCCGACGCCGACGGCCGCCCCCTGCCATCCGGCGAGGAGCTGGCCGCCGAGCTCGAGCGCTACCTCCGCGACCAAGACGACCACTGAAACACCCGTTTCGGCGCTGATTTGTTTCGCTGAGCGAAACAAATGGGGGGAGAAAAACGTGTCTGCGGGTCAGTTTCCGGCCGCCGGCGACGGATAGGTCGAGGCCTGCTCGCTGGCCGGCGGGGTCATGTAGATCGACACCGCACCACTGGGGTCGAAGGCGCGAGTCGCTTGCGATGGCCACTCGCCTGGGAAGTACCGGTGGCCGCCGTCGACGTACTGATACATCCCCTGGCCCTGACGCTGGATCTCATCGGGACCGCTCGCCATCGGGTCCCACCAGATCTCGGTGGCGTCATCGACGCCCGAGTAGTCGGTCTGCGGCCAGATCCCCTTGTTGCCGTACGAGAGCGACGGTTGGGTGATGGCATGGGTCGTGGCGTTGGCGGCGAACACCGTGTCCTGGAAGTTCTGGGCCGACACGTCGGGCCCCATGCCCTGGATCACCGGGAAGAACAACGCCGGGTTGATCACCGCCGTCGTCGCCGCCGTCGATGCCGGCGCCTCCTTGCCGAAGAACCAGCGGTAGAGAAACTTCGACCCCGTGGTCTCCGGGTCCGACCGCGCCGCACCGAAGCTCACGCCGAAAGCATGGGCCCACTGTCTCTGGTCATAGGTGCGG
>JAYUBX010000099.1:0-3699 GCA_043740665.1 Candidatus Neomicrothrix sp. | reverse complement strand
ACCTCGTCCTCGGTGGTGGTGTCCACGCCGCAGGTGCTCAGTCGCTGCTGGGCGGCGGTGACCTCGGCCGTGGTTCCCACCTCGACGCCCAGGTGGTTGAGCGTGCCACCCGTGCCGGGATTCTCGATCAGCACCAGCTTGAGGGGTGGATCGGCGATGGCGAAGTTGGCGTAACCGGGCCGCATCTTGGCTGGCTCGGTGGCGAACAGCTTGGAGTAGAACTCGACCGCGGCGTCGAGGTGGTCGACGTTGAGGGCCAGCTGGACTCGAGACATGCGTGCTCCTTGGTGACGGGCCGGTCCGGCCCCGTGCCGGCGGTCGGTCCGATACATTGATGAGTGTCGATTGAACGTACCTGATCAATCGATCATCGTCAATACATTCTTTCGAGTTCCGGGAGGCCGTGATGGCCGAAAACTGTTGCCCATCGGTGTTGGAGGCGCCGCTCGACGGCGTCGAAGCGGTCGAGCTGGCCCACGCCTTCGCCGCCCTGGGCGACCCGGCCCGGCTGCGGCTGCTGAGCCTGATCGCGGCGGCCGATGGCGGCGAGGCCTGCGGGTGCGACCTGGTCGGTCCCATCGGCAAGAGCCAGCCGACGGTGTCCCATCATCTCAAAGTGCTGGCCGAGGTGGGCCTGATCACCGGCGAGAAGCGAGGGCGCTGGGTCTGGTACTCGATCGTTCCGGGCCGACTCGACGAGCTGCGCACCGCGCTGGGCTGAGACACCCGCCGTTCATCTGGCGGGCCTGACGTTCACCCACTCTTCGGCCCCCATTGGTTGTACCCGGGGCTGCGAGCTGCGAACTAGGACGCTCGTCGTTCGAGCCCAGGAGCAGGTGTCACCGTTGGTCAATGTGGGACTGGACGCCACGTCGGGGGGCGCGGGCCCAATCGAACATGCCCCGCGGACGCCTCGGCTGGTTCACAACGAGCCCAGCCGAGCCGATCGCAACTTCAACCGCATCACCATGGCCGCCGAGCTGTCCGTGCTGGTGCTGCTCACGTTGGTCGGGTTCTTCCTCGTGTGGCAACCAGACGGCCGTTGCCGCCGACGGTCCGGCCATCCAGAAGGCGCCCAGTGGTTCGGGCGCCGGCAAGACCTACCTGGCGGGCGAGAACTCGGCCGCGGTCGGACAGAAGGGCTGCATCGACATCTCGCGTTCGTCGTCGGCTCCCGGCACCGTTGCTGGTGGCGAGAAGGCCAGCTTCGAGTACTAGGCCTTCGCCCTCGACGCGGTGACGTGGTCCACGCTGAGCCTTCAGGCTCCCTCGGTCATGACCCCGCCAGAACGTGCAGGACATCTACTCCTGCAACATCACCGACTGGGGCACGGTCGGCGGTACGCCCGGTCCGATCCAGCGGGTACCTGCCGCAGAGCGCGTCGGGTACCCGGTCGTTCTTCCTGGGCCAGTACGGCATCACGGCCGCCATGTTGGCGACGGTGAACGCCAACTGTCCGGCGGTCAAGGACAACAGCATCCTCAACAACAACGGGGGCGCCAGCATCAAGTTCGAAGAGAACCAGGGCGCCAGCATCGAGTCGGGTGACATCGCCAAGGCGATCCTTCCCTACTCGGCCGGCGTCTGGTCCTTCCAGTCGGCCAACTCCTCCAACCCCACCGTCGACCTGCGCAACGGCGTGCGGCTCGAGAACCACGTCACGCTGGCCAACCCGTCGCTGACCACCAACGACTTCGCCGGCGTTCGCTACGTGTTCAACATCCTGGACAACGCCGGGAACCTGCAGGGCTACCAGGCTGGTTTTTACCTGGTCGGGTTCAACAACGTCGGTGTGGGCGCCAAGAGCCCGCTGTGCAGCAACAACGGGGTGAGTGACGACCAGCAGTTCGCCTTCTCAGCGATCAGCACCTTCGGCTTCGCTCCGCTCGGCACCACCGGCGGACCGGCCGGCTCGAACACCGGTTCAGGTTCAGGCCTGAACGGGTGATCGCCGCGTGTGCTCCGACCGTGCTTCACCGGCGTCACCTCGGTGGCGCTGATCTCGCAGTCGCTCGTTCAAGTCGCTCGTTCACTCGAGCTCTCAAGGAGAAAACCTTGGCCACTGTCACGCCTAGCGGTCGCCGGGCCGCGCTCCTCGCCATCGTGGCGATGTTGGGGGCGTTGTTGGGGGTGTCGCTGCCGGCATCGGCCGACACCGCCACCAATCAGGTCTTCACCACGGCGACCACCCCCTACCAAACCAACGTCGCACCCAACGGGCCCCTCAAGGGCCTGAAGAACCTCGACGTCATCACCCTGAACGCCACCGCAACCGGTCTCGGCACCCCGCCGGCCAACAACATCATCTTCAGCATGGATGCTCGACTCTGTCGGACCGGCCTGAACATCTGAGCATCTCCCTGTTGCGCGGACACCTCGTATAGGAGGAAGTCCATGTCCAGCAAGAACAAGAGGAGGGTCGGGCGGCCCTCGAAGTTCCCGCCTGAGTTCCGTCGAGACGCGGTTGCGATGGTGCTTGATGAGTCCCGTACGATCGCCGATGTGGCCCGGGCGATCGGGGTGAACCCGGGCACGCTCGGGAACTGGGTTGGTCTCGAACGCGTCGAGCGCGGCGACCGTGAGGGTCTCACCGCGGATGAGCGAGCGGTCCTGGCCGAGCTGCGGGCCGATAACGCCCAGTTGCGGATGGAGCGTGATCTGCTCAAACGATCGTTGGCCTTCTGGGTGAAGGAGTCGACACCGTGACCCGCTACGTGTGTGTCGATGACCAGAAGGCCGCCGGGTTCGCGGTGACCGCTGCGTGCGAAGCGGCCGGGGTGTCGACGTCGGGCTACTACGACTGGGCCGCTCGTGAAGCGGCCGGGCCGACCGACCGCGAGGTTGGCGAAGCGGAACTGGTCGTGATGATGCGACAGATCTTCGACGGGGCCGACGACAACTACGGGGTGCCGCGCATGCACAAGGCGTTGCGCCACGGCGGCCTGAACATCAACCGCAAGCGGGTGGCCCGGCTGATGCGCCGCCACGGCATGGCCGGACGGTTCCGGCGGCGGCGGTGCCGCACGACGTTCCCCGGCCCCGACGGCTACACGATCCCTGACCTGGTCGGCCGCCGGTTCGGCCCGGGCGCCCCGGATGTGGCGTGGTGCCAGGACATCACCTACATCGCGACGGCCGAGGGTTGGGCTGTATGTGGCGTCGGTCCTCGACATCGGATCGCGCCGGCTGCTCGGCTACTCGATGGCTGATCACATGCGCACCGAGCTCGTCCTCGACGCGCTCCACATGGCCGTCGCCGCACGGGGCGGCGACCAGGCCGTCGCCGGGGTGATCGCCCACGCCGACCGAGCCAGCCAATACACCTCGGACAACTACATCGGCAACTGCCAAGAACGTCATAACCACCCGTCCGCCCGACGGGGAGATGCCAAGCAGGGCTTCGCCCTCGCCACCGGCGCCGCCGTGTTCCTCTATCGCCGGTTTAGTCCTCGCGTCGCGTATCTCCTGACCATGCCCTCCCTGCTGGCGTTCGTCGTGCTGGCCGCCGAGGCCGCCAGTCGCCTCCTGCCGGCCTGGACCTAGTTGTCGGCTGAGTCGGCGACTGTTCCCGAGGGGTCCGTGGCGATTAGTTTCGTACGGATGTCTCCGTCGGCGCAGGGTGTGGCCAGCTCGATCAAGAACAAGGGCGCCCGCTACAGCGCCGTGTCGGTCGTCAACGTGATCGTGGGGCAGGGGCT
>JAYUBX010000098.1:0-2015 GCA_043740665.1 Candidatus Neomicrothrix sp. | reverse complement strand
CCGGTCATCATCCTGGTGAGCTTCGCGTTGTCAGGCGAAGACATCGTCTTTCGGCCGACCGTCGGCGATGGGTCGTCGCCGGTGCTGGCCGACTCGGTGGTTGCCTTCGAGACCGACGAACTCGACCCTGACCGTCATGCTGTCTGGGATGTCCACGTCACCGGAGTGGCTCGGCTCATCGGCGATGATGCGCTGCCGTTCGCCTTCCGGCTGCCTTCTGAGGTCATGAGCGGTTGGCAGGTCGATCACTCGTGAGGTCGGGTGAGAGGGGCACTTGCCATCGCACCGACGTGCCAGTCCCGTCGTCGCCGGGAGCGAGCTCGAGGGTTCCGCCGAGCGCATCGGCCCGGTGACGCAGGCTGGCGAGCCCCTTGCCTCCCGGTCGCTCGCCGGCGCCGGCCCCCACCCCGTCATCGCTGATCGTGGCCACCAGATCGGTGTCGGTCACGACGATGCTGACCAGGACGCTCGATGCTTCGGCATGGCGGACAACGTTCGACAACGCCTCGCGCAGCACGGCCACCAGTTGCACACCGATGGCGTCGTCGACGCCGAGATCGATCAGGCCCTCGAAGCGAACGTGAGGTTCGAAGCTCAGGCTGGCCGCGACCTCGGTGGCCAGGGCCAGGACGTCACCCCGCAGGGTGCGGCCCGGCACCCGAGGTGCTTGCAGGGCGAAGATGGTCGACCGGATCTGACGGATCGTGTCGTCGAGATGGTCGACGGCCTGCTGGATGCGCTCCGACGCCGCTGGGTCGTCGATGGTGCGCACCAGGCCCTGCAGGCTGAGTCCGGTCGCAAACAGACGCTGGATGACCGTGTCGTGCAGGTCGGCGGCGATGCGTTCGCGGTCCTCGACGAGCGAGAGCTCACGCACCCGGGCCAGCAGCCGCAGGTGTTCGATGGCGATGCCCGCGGCGTCGGCCAGTGCGGACGCCAGGATCTCGTCCTCGGCCGAGAACTCGGCCGCACCCTGCTTGTCGGTCAGATACAGGTTGCCGTAGACCTGACCGCGCACCCGAATGGGTACGCCCAGAAACGAGGTCATCGACGGATGGTGGTCGGGGAACCCGTAGCGGTCGGGGTGGTCGGCGAGGTTGGCGAGACGAAACGGGGCCGGTTCCAAGATCAGCAGCCCAAGGACGCCGTGACCTTCGGGCAGATGGCCGATCGCCGCGACCTGCTCGGGACGAAGTCCGACGTTGATGAACTCGGTGAGACCAGAGCCGGCATCGTCCAACACGCCGAGCGCGCCGTACCGGGCGTCGAGCAGGGTGACGGCCGACTCGACGATCTGGCGCAGCAGCGCCGGAAGGGCGAGGTCGGACCCGATGGCCAGGACGGCGGCGACCAAGCAGCGCAAGCGCACGGGGTCGTCGACGCCGCGCAGCGGGCTCATCCGTTGGACCGGCGGCGCTCGGCGAGGGTGGCCGCGTAGGCGGCCGCTTCAGTCCGTCGGGCCATGCCCAGTTTCGCCAGTAGATGACTGACGTAGTTCTTCACCGTCTTCTCGGCGAGGAACAGGGTTTCGCCGATCTGGCGGTTGGTCATGCCCGCCGCGATCAGGTCGAGGATCCGTCGCTCTTGCGCCGTCAGACCGGCCAGGGGGTCGGCGGCCGGCGACCCGAGTCGATCGAGCACCCGAGCGATCACGGCCGGTTCGAGCAGGCTCTCGCCGGCACCGACGCGGCGGATGGCGTTGACCAGGTCTGATCCCCGGATCTGTTTGAGTACATAGCCGGCGGCGCCGGCCATCACCGACGCGAAAAGGGCATCGTCGTCGGCGTAGCTCGTCAGCATGACGCAGGCGACAGACGGATGCGCCGATCGAACCTCACGGCAGACTTCGATGCCCGTCATCCCGCCCGGATCATCACCGAGGCGTACGTCGAGAACAGCCAGGTCGGGTCGCGTGGGCGGAATCCGTTGGAGCGCTTCGTCGGCGGTGCCGGCCTCGCCCACGACCTCGATGTCGTCCTCGCCCGACAGCAGGTCGCGCACCCCCCGACGCACCA
>JAYUBX010000097.1:0-4477 GCA_043740665.1 Candidatus Neomicrothrix sp. | reverse complement strand
AACGGCTGGTGGTCGCCCAGCTCCCCGGGGCGATCGGCCATCCAGGAGTCACCGTCCCACGGAGGCGACTCGTAGACACGGGGCTTGTCCGTCGGCGGGTGGGGGACGTACTCGGGGGCAGCCATCGCGGGTCAGCCTAGGCCGAGGTATGCACCAGGCCGTAGACGAACGAGTCGACCAGGGCCCTCCAGGCTGCCTCGATAACGTTGGTGTCGACGCCGACGGTCGTCCACATCTTCTCGCCGTCGGTTGAGTCGATCAGAACCCGTACGACCGCACCGGTGGCGTCGCCTCCATCGAGGACCCGCACCTTGAAATCGGTCAGATGGATGCGGTCCAGCGCGGGGTAGCGACCGTTGAGGGCCCCCCGAACAGCGACGTCGAGGGCATTGATCGGTCCGTTGCCCTCGCCGACCGAGGCCACCCGCTCGCCCTCGATCCAGAGCTTGACCGTCGCCTCGACGGTGACCTCGACCTCGTCCAGCGGCATCACCGGGCCTTCACGGTGATAGCTCGTCACCCGGTACGCCTCGACCTCGAAGAACTCCTGCTTCCAGCCCGATGCTTGGCGCATCAGCAACTCGAGCGACGCGTCGGCGGCCTCGAACAACCATCCCCGAGACTCGAGTTCCTTGAGTTCTTCGCTGAGCACCCCGGCGGCACGGTCGTCGAGCTCGACGCCGAGCTCGGCCGCCTTCATCGACATGCCGGCCCGGCCTCCGAGATCGCTGACCAGCACCCGAGTGTAGTTGCCGACGGCGGCGGGCTCGATGTGCTCGTAACTGGCGCCACCAGCGCGACCCAGGGCCGAGGTGTGCAGCCCCCCCTTGTGGGCGAAGGCCGAGGTACCCACGAATGGGTCGGCCGGATGAGGCGGCAGGTTCACCAGTTCGGCCACGTGACGACTGACCACGGTGAGCCGCTCGAGTCGGCCGTCGGGCAGGGTCGCCACGCCCAGCTTCAGCGTGAGATCGGGGATGACCGTCATCAGGTTGGCGTTGCCGGTGCGTTCGCCGTAGCCGTTGACGGTGCCCTGCACGTGAGTGGCCCCACCGAGCACGGCGGCGATCGAGTTGGCGACGGCACAGCCCGAATCGTTCTGGGTGTGGATGCCGATCTGCACCCCGGCCAGGTAGGCGACAACGTCGGCGGTGATGCGCTGCACCTCGTGCGGCAACGAGCCACCGTTGGTGTCGCACAGCACCACACAGTCAGCCCCATTGCTGGCGGCGGCCTCGAGCACCCGAAAGGCGTACTCGGGGTTGGCCTTGTAGCCGTCGAAGAAGTGCTCGGCGTCGAAGAACACCCGCCGGTCGGCGTTCTTCAGGAAGGCGACCGACTCACCGACCATGGCGACCCCCTCGTCGAGGGTGGTCTGCAACGCCTCGAGCACGTGAAAGTCCCAGCTCTTGCCCACGATGCAGACCGTGGTCGTCTCGGCCGCGACCATGGCGGCCAGCGTGGGATCGACGTCGACCTTGCCAGCCGGGCGCCGCGTCGAGCCGAACGCCACCAACTCGGCGTTCGACAGCTTGAGCTCGCCAGGGGCGCGACGGAAGAACTCCTCGTCCTTGGGGTTGGCCTGCGGGTAGCCGCCTTCGATCCAACGCACCCCGAGCCAGTCGAGTTGCTCGGCGACGCGCAGCTTGTCCTCGACCGTGAGCGAGATGCCCTCGAACTGGGCCCCGTCGCGCAGGGTCGTGTCGAAAATCTCGACCGACTCAGGCAGGTGAGTCGAGTCAGCCGGAGCAGTCGGGTCAGTCGACATACTCGAGCCAATCCTTGTACCGGTCGACCTGGCCGCGCACCGCCTTGGCGTACTCGGCGGCAATGGCCGTGGTCATGGGCCCGGGGCACGGGATGGGACGGTCGTCGACCGAATTGACCGCGCTGACCTCAGCCGCGGTGCCGCACACGAACATCTCCTCGCACACGTACAGGTCGCTGCGGGTGAGGTAGTCGAACCGGGTCTCGAAACCGTGATCGCGGGCGATGGCCATGACCGAATCCTGGGTGATGCCTTCGAGGGCACCGGCGGCGATGGGTGGCGTGATGAGCACCCCGTCGCGAGCAGCGAAGATGTTCTCGCCGGTGCACTCGCTCACGAACCCCTGCGGGCTGAGCATGATGGCCTCGTCGTAACCGGCCTTGAGCGCTTCGACCTTGGCCAGCGACGAGTTCACGTAGTTGCCGGTGGTCTTCGAGGCCGGCGGCATCGAGTTGTGATCGTGGCGGGTCCACGACGAGATCTTCATGCGCACGCCCTTGCTCACCGCGTCCTCGCCGAGATAGGCACCCCACGGCCAGCAGGCGATGGCCACGTCGACGGTGCACGGCAGCGTGTTGAGCCCCATCTCGCCGTAGCCGTAGTAGGCGATCGGCCGGATATAGCACGACGGCAGGCCGGATGCTCGCACCACGTCCTTGGTGGCCTGCACCAGTTCTTCGACGGTGTAGGGCAGGTCCATCATCATGATGCGCGCCGAGTTGTGGAGCCGAGCCATGTGCTCGGTGAGGCGGAACACGGCCGGGCCGTCAGCCGTCTCGTAGGCGCGCACGCCCTCGAACACCCCCATGCCGTAGTGCAGGGTGTGGGTGAGGATGTGGATCTGGGCCGCGTCCCAGTCGACGAGCTCGCCGTTCATCCAGATCTTCTCAGTCGGCGTGATGGGCATCAGGTGTCTCCTGGCTAGAGCCGAGCGACGACGAGGTCGCCGACGGTAGAGGTGGGGCCGACGAGCGTGGCGGTGTCGGCACAAGCTTTGCGGATCCGGGCGGCGGCGTCAGCCTCGTCCAGGAACTCGAGCATCATGGCGGCCGACAGGATGGCGGCGACCGGGTTGGCCTTCTGCTGGCCGGCGATGTCGGGAGCCGAGCCGTGCACCGGCTCGAACATCGACGGACCAGTGCGGGCCGGGTTGAGGTTGCCCGACGAGGCCAGCCCGATGCCGCCCGACACCGCGCCGCCGAGGTCGGTCAGGATGTCGCCGAACAGGTTGTCGGTGACGATGACGTCGTACTGGCTGGGCGACTGCACGAAGTAGATGCAGGCCGCATCGACGTGGTTGTAGGCGGTCGCCACGTCGGGGTAGTCGGCGGCCACCTCGTTGAACGTGCGCTCCCAGAGGTCCCCGGCGAAGGTGAGCACATTGGTCTTGTGCACCAGCGTCAGGTGCTTGCGATCGCGGCTGCGGGCCAGCTCGAAGGCGTAACGGATGCAACGCTCGACGCCCATGCGGGTGTTGACCGAACCCTGCGTCGCCACCTCGTGGGCCGTTCCCTTGCGCAGGAACCCGCCCTCACCAGCATAGGTGCCCTCGGTGTTCTCGCGGATCACGATGAAGTCATGCGACCCGTCGGGAGCCAAGAACGGCCGCTGGTTGATGTAGAGATCGAGGTCGAACCGCATCTTGAGCAGCAATCCCCGCTCGATGAGCCCGGGCGGGACGTCGGGGGTGCCGACCGCTCCGAGCAGCAGCGCATCGAAACCCCGCCACTCGTCGACGATCTCGTCGGTGAGCACGACCCCGTCGCGCTGGTAGCGCGCGCCGCCGAGGTCGTAGTCGACCGTGTCGAGATCGACGCCGGCGGCGGCCACGACCTTGAGCGCCTCGGCGATGACCTCGGTGCCGATCCCGTCACCACCGATGACGGCCACGCGATGGCGGGAACCCGAGCCTGGACGCGAGGTGATCTGGTCACTCACGAGAAATGTCTCCCTAGAACGAGAAAACCGCCCACCGGAGTGGACGGTCAGAGGCGCACACCACGACGTGGCGCGCGCTAGTCAATGATAATGACGAAGAAAGGTACATCAGCAAACACTGCCGACAGTGTGGTGGTGGCGACGGGATTCGTCAACCGGCATCGCTCGCTACCATGGCGGGCGTGGCCGACATCCATCAACTCTCCCAAGCTGCCTACGACCGCCTGGCGGCCGAGCACGAGCAGCTGATCACCCACGGACGCACCGACATCGCCCGCAAGATCCAGGCGGCGCGTGAGCTCGGTGACCTCAAGGAGAACGGCGACTACCACGCCGCCAAAGAAGAGCAGGGCAAGATGGAAGGCCGGATCAACCATCTCGCCGCCCTGCTGCTCGACTGCGAGATCGTCGAGGCGGTGGCGAGCGACGAAGTGCAGATGGGATCGATCGTCACCATCCGCTTCGAGGACGACGACGACTCGGAGACCTACCTGATCGGGTCGATCGAAGAACGCCAGGGTGACCTGAAGGTCGTCTCCAAGGGTTCGCCCCTCGGCTCGGCGCTGATGGGCCAGTCTCGCGGCGAGATCGTCGACTTCGAAGCCCCCGGTGGCGTGCTCAAGGTCGAAATTCTCGACATCGGGGCCTAGCCTGGTGCCATGGCCGTGGACGGAGTGACCGATCCTCCGGGCCCGCTCGACCCGCTGGGCCTGGCCCCGGGGCGAGCGATCGACCTGCCCGGGCGGGGCACCACCTATCTGCGTCAGGCCT
>JAYUBX010000096.1:0-2612 GCA_043740665.1 Candidatus Neomicrothrix sp. | reverse complement strand
CCCCAGCTGGCAGGCCTACAACACCTACGGCGGTTCGGACTTCTACCAGGGTGGCGCCGTCGGCCGGGCCTACAAGATCAGCTACAACCGCCCGGTCGCCACGCGCGGAGTCAGCTCCGGACGCGACTTCTACTTCGCCAATGAATACCCGCTGGTTCGGTTCCTGGAGAAGAACGGCTACGACGTCAGCTACTTCAGCGGGGTCGACACCGACCGGGTCGGATCGATCCTCACCAACCACAAGGTGTTCCTCTCGGTTGGGCACGACGAGTACTGGTCGACCGGCCAGCGCGCGAACATCGTGGCCGGCGGCCACTGCACCTACAACCCCGAACCGCTGGCCGATTTTCTCGACCTGGTCGTGCTGGGCGACGGTGAGGAGGTCGTCGGCGAGATCTCGATGGTCGTGGCCGAATGGAAGGCGTCGGGCCGCACCGAGGGGTCACGGGCGCAGGTGTTGCGGGCCCTGGCCCAGATCCCCGGCGTCTACGTGCCGTCGATGTACGAAGCGACCTATGAGGGCGAGCAACTGGTCGCGGTGACGCCCCGCTATCCCGACGTGCCGGCCCAGGTCGAGAAGCGCACGGTGGCCGATCTGGGCGAGTGGCCCTACCCGAAGCGTCAGCTGGTGCCCCTCACCGAGGTCGTGCATGACCGGCTCAACGTCGAGGTCTTCCGGGGCTGCACCCGCGGTTGTCGGTTCTGTCAGGCCGGCATGATCACCCGGCCCGTGCGAGAGCGTCCCGCCGAGCAGGTGCGCACCATGATCGACGAAGGCCTGCGGCGCACGGGCTACGACGAGGTCGCCCTCACGTCACTCTCGACGGCCGACTTCAGCGGCATCGAGGGGGTGGTTCGCGACACCGTGTCGGACCCATCCCGAACCAATCCGGTGTCGGTGGCGCTGCCCAGCCTGCGGGTCGACGCCTTCACCGTCGGGATCGCGGCCGAACTACAGCGAGCTCGCCGCACCGGGCTCACCTTCGCGCCTGAGGCCGGTAGCTGGCGCATGCGTCAGGTGATCAACAAGCTGATCACCGAGGACGATCTCTACGGCGCGGTCGAGTCGGCCTATTCGCAGGGCTGGCGCCGGATGAAGCTCTACTTCCTCACGGGGCTGCCGACCGAAGCCGACGAGGACACCCTCGGTATCGCCGAGCTGGCCCGCAACTGCGCTGAGCTGGGCAAGAAGCACCACAAGAGCGCGTCGGTCACGGTGTCGGTCGGCGGGTTCGTGCCCAAGCCGTTCACGCCGTTCCAGTGGTTCGGGCAGAACACAGTCGCCGAGCTGCACCGCAAGATCTACTTGCTGCGCGACGAGACCCGCCGAACCAAGGGCGTGCAGCTCAAGTGGCACGACCCCAAGGCCACCCTGGTCGAGGGCATCGTGAGCCGCGGTGACCGCCGGCTCGGCCCGGTCATCGAGGACGTCTGGCGGCGGGGCGGCACCTTCCAGGAATGGTCCGAGATGTTCAATCACGAGTTGTGGGTCGAGGCCATGGCCCGCCGCGGGCTCTCGATCGACTGGTACGTCTACCGCCATCGCACCGAGCACGAGGTCCTGCCGTGGGACCACCTCTCGGCGGGCCTGCACAAGGATTTCCTCTGGCAGGACTGGCGCGACGCTCTCGACGAACTAGGCCTCGAAGATTGCCGATGGACTCCTTGCTACGACTGCGGAGCGTGCACCGGTTACGGGATCGAGCACATCGTTGCGTCGGCCACCCCGCCCGCGGGCGGCAGCCAGGGCACCGGCCAAGGCGTGCTGCAAGGTCCGGCATCCGTGACCGCATCGGGCACGGGGGGCGTGGCCGTGCAGCTGCTCTCGGCCAAGCCCGCCACCTCGACGGTCGGAGCCGACCGGTCATGAGGGTGCGTTTTCGATTCTCGAAGCAGGGCAAGGTCCGGTTCACCAGTCATCGCGACGTGGCCCGCATCTGGGAACGCGCTGTGCGGCGAGCCGAGTTGCCGGTGGCGCTCACCGAAGGCTTTTCGCCCCGACCCAAGATGCACTTTGGTTTGGCGTTGACGACCGCACACGAATCGCTCGGCGAATATCTCGACATCGACTTCCGCGAACCCGAAGCCTTCGATCTCGATCTTGATGCCCTGCCCGCACTGCTCAGCCCCCTGCTGGCCGAGGGCATCACGGTCGAGCGCGCCGCAGTGATCGCCACCAGCCTCGACTCGCTGCAGCAGTCCGTTACCAGTTGTGGCTGGACCCTCGAAGCCATCGGCCTCGACGTGGCCATCGCCGGTCAGGCGGTCGCCCGCCTGTTGGCGGCCCCCGAGATCATGGTTACCCGGCAACGCAAGGGCAATGACGTCACCGACGACATTCGACCCTATGTTCTGAAGCTGTCCGTCATCGGACCCGTACCCGCGGTGCTCTCGCCGTCGGGCGACCGGATCATCACCCCCGCCGGGGCCCTGCTCGAAGCCGAGCTGGCCACCCAACCGCGGGGCCTCCGACCTTCGGAGTTGCTGGCGGCTCTCGAGCCGCCGGCCGACGAGGGCCGGGTTTGCAGAACTCACCAATGGATCACGCTCGACGGCGCCCGGCACGAACCACTGCCCGCCGGTGCGACGTCGGCGACGCACGCCGAGGCGCG
>JAYUBX010000095.1:0-30127 GCA_043740665.1 Candidatus Neomicrothrix sp. | reverse complement strand
CGCGGCCGGTCTGCATGCCGGTATCGCCGGTGGCGATGCACGACACCGCGAAGAAGGTCTTGACCTGGTCGTCGGCCGCCAGCAGGCCGTCGCTGTTGGCCACCAGGATGCGGCGACGGCTGTCGCCGTAGCTGGCCGACACCTGGCTGATGGCCCCGCCCTGCGCTCGGGCGGCCTCGTCGGCCCGGATCAGCAACTCGACCTTGCGGGCCTTGGGCACGTCGCCCGGCATGATCTCGACCACGTTCGGGGCCGGGACGGTGCGACGGGTCAGATCAATCGTGCGGGTGCCACCGCCGCCGCCACGGGCCGCGGCGGCGGCGGCCGCGGCGGCCGCCGCCAGACCCGACTCGCTCAGATCGGCGGTGTGGGCGAAGCCGGTGGTGTCGCCCACGACGACCCGGATACCTGCGCCCCGATCGCGACCCGATGTCAGTTCTTCGACCTTGCCGTCGTCGAGCACCGCCGACGAGGACCGCTTGTCCTCCACGAAGATCTCGGCGAAGTCGCCGCCGGTGTTGAGCGCGGTGCCGAGCGTTCGGCTGATGACAGACTCTTCGATCACGCGATGGCCTCTCTGGCGTTGGTCGAGCGAACCAGCCGACGACCGGTGTGCCCCTGACCCAGGCGCGAAGCCAGACGAATCGGGTGCATTGGCCGGACAGGCAGCGGGTTGCTTATCGTACCGCGGTGCCCGTGACACCCGGCCTGAGTGCCACGCTCGATCATCTCGTCGTCGACGACGACACAGCCCTCGCCATGCGCACCGGTTCGGTACCGGTGTTGGCCACGCCCCGAGTCATCGCCCTGTGCGAGGAAGCCTCGTTCGTCGCCGTCGAGGGCGAGCTGCAACCGGGCGAGACCACGGTGGGCACCAAGGTGCAGATCGACCACCTCGCCCCCACCGCGACTGGCCACACGGTGACGACCGAGGCCTGCGTCGAGAAGATCGCCGGCCGCCGCATCACCTTCACCGTGTCGGTCAACGATGAGCGAGGCCTGGTCGCCGTCGGCCGGGTCACCCGAGTGATCGTCGACGCCGAACGGTTCCTGGACAAAACGCGCTAGTCAGCGCGCTCGTCAGGTCGGCGCGCTCGCCATCTGGGCCAGGCGGGCGACCAGGTAGTAGTGGGCATCACCCAACGTGGCTCGCTCGAGTTGCTCGGGCAGCTCGAAGCCGGGAACCCAACCGTCGAGAACCAGGTGCAGTTGGTACAGATCGGTTGCGTCGCGACAGACCGCCGCGGCCAGCAGCGCGTCGGGGGTGAGGTCGGAGAGCGATCGGCCGAGCCGATCAGCCACGGCTCGGGCGACCTCGTCGAAGTCGGGCACGGCGGTCACGATGCGGGGGTGGGGATCGACACGAACAGCCGGGTCGGGCGGTCGGTCGGTTCACCGTCGCCATGGCCGACCGGCATCCGAGGCAGCAGCCAGTCTCGATGGGTCAGCCAAGTGTCGCGATAGAGCGCGAGATAGCAGAGATCCCAGTAGCGGCCACCGGCGAACATGTGCTCGCGGAGTCGACCCTCCTCGACCAGCAGCGTGCCCAGCCCGGCCCCAAACTCGGGCAGGTTGAACTCGAGGCTCTCGCCGTAGAGCTTGCGAAACGGCCAGTGGGTGAAGAGGTGGTCGGTCAGCAGCAGCACGCCCTCGACGAGTCCCGGCGAGCGGTCCCGGCGATCGAACCGAGCGAAACCGATGAAGCAGGTACCGGCCCGCAGATCGGCGTCGTAGGCGCAGACCAGGCCCAGCACGCGGTCATCGGCGTTGGCCACGACCAGATACTGGGTGAGCACGCCGGCCCACAGCGTGTGAGCGAAGGCCTCGGGACTCGGGGTGGCCCCGCGGTGTCGCCAGCGCAGGCCGAGGTCGTCGGACAGCTCGGCCGACCGGATGAAGTCATAGTCAGCGGGTCGCACGGGGCGCAGGCTGATCCAGCGACCGGTGGTGCACTGGAGCGGGGCCTCGACCGGGTCGTCGGCGAGATGGGGGTCGGCGAGATGGGGGTCGGCCAGTCGAGTCGGGTTGGTGTCGTCCTGGGTCATGGTGGCTCCTTGTCGAACGTGGACGGATATCGCGTGGATCAGATCGTGGGGATCAGGTCGGTGGATCAGTGGCGGCGTCGGCGCTCGCCCGGGCTCGGGTAGGGCGTCGAGCGGCGGCGCCAGGCTGCGATGGCGGCCAGGATGACCAGCCACCCCGCGCCCCCGACCAGGCGGGCCCCCGGCGGGATGGCGGCCGCGAACTGGGCCGAGTCCGACGACCCGGGGTCGAACGGCCAGAGCGCCGCCCATGGGGTCAGCCGGAACACCAACCCGAGATGGGGCGAGAAGTGCACCAGCGAGGCCACCACCCCGGTGATCAACCAGGTCAGCACCAGGGCCAGCAAGGCGCGGGCAGGGTCGACGGCCGCCGCCGCCAACAGTCCACCGATCGCCCAGGCCAGCAGCAACACGGCCGCGCCGACTGCGAGTCCGACCACCCCTGGTGCGCCCGACCAGCCGAGCACCAACGGATCGCGTCCGGAGGCGGCCAGGCCCACCCCGGCGGCCAGGCCGGCGACGGCCCCGACCAGCAGCAAGCCCAGGCTCAACCGAGCGGCGGTGGCGGTGCGGGCCAGCATCCGACGAACCGGACTCACGCCCACCCCGTGCCAGGCGTAGGCGACCTGATGGTGGTCGTCGTCGCAGACCACCGTGGCCACGATCGGCGTGATCACCAGCGGCGCGAGGAAGGCGACGGCGACCAGGCCCCACATCGCCGAGGCCACCAGGCCGGGGGCCCGATAACCCTGGAAGGCGGTGGGCGCGATGCCTGCCGCCGCGCCCACGATCCAGGCCGCGACCACCGCGGCCGACCAGCGACGGGTGCGGCCCACGACCGGGATCAGGGCGCGGGAGCAGGCCACCAGCGACGGCGCGGGGCCGACCGCCGATGCGGTCCGGGGACGCTCATCGAGCTCGACCGGACGCGTCGACATCACGAACCACCCGACCCGGCGGCCGCGGCCGGCGTCGACGCCACCGGGCCTTCGGAGCCGACGATGTGCCAGTGCTGGTCGACATCGGACTGCAAGGTGAACCGCACGAGGTAGGTCGAGAACGCGGTCGACCCCGACACGATCGGCGCGGCGAAATCGAGCCGCACCACCACGTGATCCGGGGCGGCCATGGAGGCGACTGACTGCCGCTCGACGTGCGACGCCCGTGGGATCGAACCGGCGACCGCCGGGCTCACTGCGTCGGTCGTGAGCAGCAGTTCGCTCACGTTACCCGGTGGGTCGGAACGCAATGCCTGCAGGTACCGGTCAACGCTCCGAGGAGACGACCAGCCGGCCTGCTCGGACTGGCGCCATGACCGCTGCCATCGCCAGGGCAAGGCGTCGGCCGCCCGACCTGGGATCACCCAACCGAACCCCACCGTGGCCATCACCGCGACCACGACCGTGACGATCCGTGCGACTGGGAGGGACGACCGGGATGCTGACGGCGAGACCACCCGAGCTCGACGACGACCGGGCAGAGCGAAGGCGACGAGCACGACGCACCAGCCCACCAGCACCAGCCCGAACGGCCACGCCGTGGCCGGACGCGTGTAGCCGGCCGCAGCCAGGCCTCGGTCGCCGAGCGTTGCCACCCGCACTGCGCCGAGCGGACTGAAGGCCAACCCATTGATGGTCACGGGCAGCCGACCGAAGACGGCCGAGGCTTCCGGCAGGTAGCCGATACCGAGCACGACCGCCAGGCCGACGGCGGCGTCGTCACGTCGGACGATCCACCCCAGCAGGGCGCCGATGGCGCCGACCAGGCCGACGGCGATGACCAAACGGACATCGTGCAGCCCATCGGTGGCAACCCCCGCCGATGCGGCGGGTCCGGCCCACCACGACCCTCCGCCGATGAGGGCTCGGAGCCAACCCCCCGCCGCCGCGCCCACCACGAAGCCGACGGCGACGGCGATCGCCACCAGCGCGCCGGAGGCCACGACCGCTCTCGCCACCTGGTGCGGTGCCAGGCCGGCGGCGCGCAGCTGCTCGTCGAGCCGACGATCACGTGGCGTGGCCCCGCACAGGGCACCGACGACCGCCAACGGCACCAGGCCGACGTCGAGCAGTCGGATCGACGCGTAGAGCCAGCCGCCATAGGCGCCAGCCAGCCCGAATCGGGTGCCGGGTGACCAAGCGAACCACGCACCGGCCATCGCCACCACCACCACGACGGCTCGCACGGTCGGGCGCGCCAGCTGGGCTCGGGCCAGCCCGAGCGCGATCACCCGCAGCGCCCGTCGTCGACGGCAACGATGCGGGCCCCCAGCGCGTGCAGAAAGGTCTCGTCGTGACTGGCGACCAAGGTGGCCCCGCCCGCGCCGGCATGGGCGTTGAGCAGCTCGACCAGCCAGCTGCCGGCGTCGCCATCGAGCGCGACCGTCGGCTCGTCCAGCACGAAGAGCGACGGACCACCGAGCGACGCCCGGGCGAACGCCAGCCGCTGACGCATGCCACGCGAATACTGACGCACGGTCTGGTCGGCCGCGGGCGTCAACCCCACCTGGTCGAGGGCGGCATCGATCGCGACCTCCGGCCGGCCCAGGACCTGGGCGAAGAGTCTCAGGTTCTCGCGTCCCGACAACCACGGATAGCAGCCGTCGGCTTCGAGCACGACGCCTACGCCCGTCGGCGGCTGCCACGGGGAGACGACCCGACCGTGGATGCGGCTGCGGCCGCAATCGGATCGGTCGAGTCCGAGCGTCAGACGAATACAGGTGGTCTTGCCCGACCCGTTGGGGCCGACCAGCCCGACCGTCTCGCCCGCCTCGACCTGCAGGGCGAACGGGCCGATGTGGCGACGCCGGGATGCCATGGCGAGCGCTTCGATTTCGATCATGGGGGGCATGTCAGGGGTCCTCTCTGGTGACGTGCGATTCGGACTGGGCCCACCAGATCCCGCCGGTGTCGTCGAAGGCGACGGCCAGAGCCGAGGGACGTTCGTGGCGGCCGGACGGATCGACGACCACGGCCGGCCCCGGCCCGCCGGCGATGGCGACCCGGCCGGTGGCGGCGTCGAGTGCCACCGAGGCCGACGTGGCCACGACCTGCTCGGTGGCCGTGGCCCGAACTCGACCCCCGAGGTCGACCCACGCCACATCGACCCGGGTACGGGTCAGGTCGCCGTCGGCGCCATTGGCGGTGGCGCTGAGCACCGCCCCGTCGGGCCCGACCGCACACGAGTCGAACGTTCCCGGTACCCGCGCATCAACCAGGCGATGGCCGTCCCGGTCGGCCACCACGTGCGTCGTGCCGTCGGCGGTCGGGCCCGGGTCGAGTTGCACGTAGGCGACGATCTCGGCGTCGGCGACCGCGCACGGACGCGGGTGCGACCCGGGGGCATCGAGCGGCACCGTCGTGGTGTGGGTGCCCGTCGCGGTCACGTGCTCGACTTCGAACTCGCCTTGTCGAAGCGGATCGGCCGACGTCCGCATGATGGTGACGGCACCGCCCCGGTCGGCGGCGGTCACCACGACCAGCACCCGATCGAGTCCGGCGTCGGACGCCGATCCAGCCAGAACGAGGCCCGCGCTGGTGGGCGAGTAGAAATCGACCGAACCATCCGTGCGGCCCGCCGCCAACACCACGCCGACCAACGACGTCGTCGCAACCAGGTGGTCGCCGAGCAGAGCCGGACCTGGTCCTTCGGTGCCGTCAGCGGCGACGGTGCGCGGTGGGCCGTCGGGTCGGGCGATGATTGCGGACGGGCAGGGACCGCAGGTGACATAGTCGCCGTCGGTCAGGTCACGCTGCCACTGCATCAACCCGTCGGCGGCCATCGACCGCAGATGAACGGGCTGCGCGACCGTGAACAAGATGGCCCCACCGCGAGTGACCGAGCCGAACGACAGCCGAGCCAGCGGCGCAACATCGGCGCTCGGATCGGTCGCGCCGGATGACCCTTGTTCGACCGGGTGGACCTGCCACTGGGTGAGGCCGGACAGGAGCAGCACGGGGACGACGAGCCAGGCGAGCAAGCCGACCCGCCCGATCCGCGGCGACGAGCCCGCGGATCGGGCGGTTGCGACCCGGGATCGGGACGGCTCGGTCATGGCTCAGACGAGCGCGGTGTAGGCGTTGCAATGGGTGTCGGGCGTGCCGGGGATGTCGAAGGCGACGTAGAACTTCACCTTGGTGGAACCCCAATAGGACTTGGCGCCCTTCCAGTTGCCTTCGCCGATCCAGTCGCCGCTGCTGCCGTGGCTGTCGGGCGAGTTCCACGGGTTGGACAACCCGTCGGAGTACCCGCTCGTGAAGCTGACCTGCTCGTTGCTCGACGGACCGCTCGTGAGGTGCAGGTCGATGGTGTACTTGTAGTCGTAGTGGTCCCAGACGTACTTGCCGGTGCCCGACTCGACGCCACCCACGACGCGGGCCTGGAAGACCCGGTAGTAGGTCTCACCCATGACGCTGGCGCTCTGGGTGCACTGGCCCGTGTAGTAGGTCTCGGCCTGAGCCGGGGTCATGGCCGCGAGGACGGCACCGGCGGACAGCAGGCCGGCCGCAGCCATCCCGACCCCACGATGCGAACGGCCGGACGGCGTCGCCGCCCCGGGCATCTGCACGCTGGTCGGTGGACTGGTCGGACGTGTGGTTGAACGTTGCATGGGTCTCCCTTGCTGTTGTGCCGAGCCAGGACGGCGTCGGCGACAGGACCACCCCGGCGGCGGACCGGCCGGGGTGAAGAAGGTGGGCACGGTCCCGCCATCGGGTTGCGAATCAGGCTCGGGATCGGGATCGGGGTCGAGCTCGGCCAGCAGGGCCACGATCGGCACGCGCAGGGCGGCGGCGAGTCGACCGATCAGTTCGGGCGATGCCTGGCGCCGACCGCGCTCGATGTTGGACAGGTGAGGCTGGCTGACCCCGGCGCGGCGACCGAGCGCCGAAACCGTGAGACCCGACCGCTGACGAATGACCCGGAGGGCATGGCGATTCAGTTGCACGATCAAGAGCTAAGCAAAGCTAGATACGTGTAGTCAAGGGTAGATTTTCATCTTTGCTACTGACTGGCGGAGTGGTACACCTGAGCCCATGAATCCCCCTCCCCCAGCACTCCAGCCAGCGATAGCTGATCATTTCCGCGATACTGGTGAGATGACGACAAGTGACGCCTGGGAACGAGTGGGCCATGCGGTCCGAAATCAGCGGTTGCACCTGGGTTGGACCCAGCAGGAAGCAGCCGAACACGCCGGCGTTTCGCTGGCTACCTGGCGGCTGGTCGAGGCGGCCGGACGAGACCGCTATCAGGAACTCACCATGCGCGGCGTCTGCCGGGCCTTCAGCTGGCCCATCGATGCGTTCGCGACCATCCTCGCCGGCGACGACCCGCCGGAGCTGGTCGACCGCAGTCAACTCAAGCCGCCCCCGCCGCCGCTCCCGATCCTGATCCCTCGGCCGCGGGGCGACAACCCCATCAGCGCCAGCGGGCCGCCTGACGGACGCGACACCTCGCTCCCCGCCGGCTTCGCCCGGAAATACCTGACGCTGACCCATCTCGAACAGGCCATGCTCGAGGGCTACCTCGAGGCTCTGGTCGATCGACGCGACCGACCCTGAGCAAAATACACGCGGTTCGATCGAGACCACGGTCGGTGCGGCACCCTGCTCGGTGTCCTACCCCCTCGGTAGCGTTGGGTCATGACCGAGGAACGGTTCGATCCGTGGCGGGCGGCGGAGCAGCAGGACGACCTGATCCTCGCCCTTGACCCGGTCGCCGCGTTGATGGGCGGCGGCTTCCACGCCTGGCGCAACGGAATCGCCGTCATCGTCGTCGACCCGACGATGCCTGCTGTCGATCAGCGAGCGGTGCTCACCCACGAACTGGTGCACCACGAGCGAGGCGGAGCCGTCGAGCGAGTCGACGCGCCACCGGCCTGGCTGCTCATGGTCGATCGCGAAGAACGAGCGGTCGATCGCGAGGTCGCCCGGCGTCTGGTGCCGTCGGCCGAGCTGTGGGCCCTGATCGCCGAGCGCGCCGCGGACGGCGGCGGGGTCGACGCCGCCGAGGTGGCCGACCACTTCGACGTGCCCCGATGGGTCGCCGTGCTCGCCATCGAGCGATTCGTCACCGAGCAGCCCGATCCGAGCCCGTCGTGACCGACTCCGACCTGCGCTACGGCACGCTGGGCGATCGGTACGGCTGGCGACGGGTGTTCGACGTCGGGGTCACCTCGCCGGACGCATCCATGACCGCCACCGTGCTGGCGGCCGTCGACAACCGACAGGCAGGTTGGCGTGCCCGTTGTGGCAGGGCGGGCGCGTCATCGGTCATGACGGCGCGGCGCTGGCCGTCAGACCGGCCGCAACCTGGTCGAGGAAGGTCGACACGGCCGCCCACCACGCTTCCGGGGCCTCGAACTGCGGGCTGTGACCGCCCCCCGGCACCACGACCAGTTGGGCATCGGGGATGACCGCCGCCATCCGCTCGCTGGGGTCGCGGAACGGCGTGTCCTCCTCGCCCACCAGCACCAGGGTCGGCGCCGCGATGGCCCCCAACCGGTCGAGCCGATCGGTCTGTTCGGGGATCTGCTGCAACATGGCCGCGAACATGGCCGCGGAGCAGGCCCGCAAGTTGCGGTCGCCTCGCGCCGCGTAGCTCGGGTCCTCGGCGACCTTGCGCCGGTAGGCGTCGGTCGTGAGGGGGTCGTCGTCCATGGCGGCCATCAAATCGGCGACGACGTCGATGCCGTCGTTGCGGGCCACCGTGACGCCGAGCTCGATCAACTCGGGATCGACGTCGAGCGCACCGTGCCCGGTGTCCATCAGGATCACCCCGTCGATGCGATCCGGATGGGCCAAGACCAGTTGCTGGGTGATCATGCCGCCCATCGAATGGCCAAGCACCACGAAGTGCTCGAAGCCGACCTCGTCGGCCAAGCCGATCAGGTCGGTGGCGAACAGGTCGAGCGAGTAGTCCGACTCGGACGTCGGCTTGCTGCTGGCACCGTGACCTCGCAGATCGGGCGCGACGACGTGCCAGCCGCTCGCGGCCAGGGGCTCGACGAAGTCGGTGAAGTCAGCCGCCCGGCCGGTGTAGCCGTGCACGATCAGCAGGGGCCGACCGCCGGCCCCGGCCTCGATCACGGCGAGATCGACCTCGCCGACGGTCACCCGACGGTCACTGATAGTTTCGTCGATGGTCACGCAATCCCCTCGGGTCCCACCCGACCCCCCGGTCGGCTGCCGGGAGCGTAGCCAGCCGCCGGGCTGTCGGCCCGCCGCACCCGTACACTCCAACCGTGTCCCTGGTCCACCACCAGCGCGGCGCCGCCGGCCCCGACCCCGATGTCGCCGCCCCGCGACCCGACCCCCTCGACGCCGAAACCCCGCCGTCCGGCACCCGTACCTTGCACTGGTGGCGAGAACTGCTCTACGCCGGAACCTTCTATTTGGTCTACACCGGCACCCGGAACCTGTTCGGATCAGCCGGCCACGGCAGCGAGACCCACGCCTTCCACAATGCCGAGCGGGTGATCACCGCCGAACGGTGGCTCGGGATCTTCCACGAGCAGACCGTGCAGAGCTGGTTCCTCGCCTGGCCCGGGTTCCTGCGGCTCTGGAACATCTACTACGGCACCCTTCACTTCGTGGTCACCATCGCGGTGCTGATCACGCTGTTCCGTCGGTGGCCGACCGCCTATCGCCTCTGGCGCAACACCCTCGCCTTCACCACGGCCTTGGCGCTCATCGGCTTCAGTCTGTTTCCGCTGATGCCACCTCGTTTGCTGTGCGACTGCCTCTACGGCCACACCGCCGGCTCGACCTATCGGTTCGTCGACACCGTCGACCGCTACGGCGGTCTGTGGTCGTTCGACTCGGGCACCGTGAAGTCGATCTCGAACCAATACGCGGCCATGCCCAGCCTGCACGTGGCCTGGGCGCTCTGGTGCGCGCTGGTGCTGGTGCCCCGGCTCCACCACCGCGGGGCCAAGGTCCTCGCCGGCCTGTATCCGGTCGTCACCCTGTTCGCGGTGATCGTGACCGCCAACCACTACCTGCTCGACGCCGTAGCCGGCGCGGTCACCCTGGCTGCCGGCTACGGATTGGCCCGCTGGGGGATGCTCAAGGGCGAGAGACACCGGCTACCGTGAAACCGATGATCCTCGAGAATATTGACGGCCCGGCCGACCTCAAGGATCTCGACGCGGCCGAGCTCGAGACGCTCGCCATCGAGATCCGCCAGTTCATCGTCGATTCGGTCAACACCCACGGTGGGCACCTCGGTTCGAATCTGGGCGTGGTCGAGTTGACTCTGGCCCTACACCGCGTGTTCGACACGCCCAACGACATCCTGCTGTGGGACACCGGCCATCAGGCCTACGTCCACAAGATCGTCACCGGCCGACGCGCCGACTTCGCCCGGCTCCGCGAGGCCGAGGGACTGTCGGGTTATCCCAGTCGCCACGAGAGCGAGTTCGACTGGATCGAGAACAGCCACGCCTCGACCGTGCTCAGCTACGCCTACGGGCTGGCGACCGCCGAACAGAGCGAGCTCGGGTCGAAGCGTCGGGTGATCGCAGTCATCGGCGACGGTGCCCTCACCGGCGGCATGGCCTACGAGGGCCTCAACAACCTGGGCCACAGCGGCCGCGACTGCATCATCGTGCTCAACGACAACGGCCGTTCGTACGCCCCCACCATCAGCCGCCTGGGCGAGGGTCTGGCCCGCATCCGCAACAACCCCGTCTACATGCGCCGCCAGGCTCGCATCGAGAAGCTCCTGCGGGAGGTCCCCGCCGTGGGCGACCGGCTCGAGCGGGGCCTCGAAGCCACCAAGGCGGCTATCCGCGAGATGTGGGAGCCCACGGCATTCTTCGAGACCCTCGGCGTGCGCTACACCGGGCCGTTCGACGGTCACGATGTCGCCGCCCTCGAAGAAGCCTTCCGCAACGCGGCACAGATCGGTGGTCCGCAGGTCGTGCACGTCATGACCCAGAAGGGCCGTGGGTACGGCCCGGCCGAAAACGACCCCATCAAGCGCCTGCACGACATGGGCCCTGGCGAGCCCAAGCCCGGCACCTACACCGCGGCCTTCACCGAGGCCCTCATCAAAGAAGCCGAGCTGCACCCCGAGCTGGTGGCGATCACCGCGGCCATGCCCGACTCGACCGGGCTGTTGCCGTTCAGCGAACGGTTCCCCGACCGCTGTTTCGATGTCGGCATCGCCGAGCAGCATGCCGTCACCGCGGCCGCCGGCATGGCCATGGGTGGCCTGAGGCCCGTCGTGGCCGTCTACTCGACCTTCCTCACCCGGGCCTTCGACCAGGTCAACCTCGATGTCGGGCTGCACGGTCAGCCGGTCATCTTCTGCCTCGATCGAGCGGGCATCACCGGCGACGAAGGGCCGTCACACAACGGCGTGCTCGACATGATGCTGCTGACCAAGGTTCCCGGCATGACCGTGTTCGCCCCGTCGTCGTACCAAGAACTGCAACAGAACCTGCACGACGCCATCGCCATCACCGACGGGCCGGTCACCATCCGGTGGCCCAAGACCGCAGCCCGCCACGAATCGCCGGAGCACGTCGGCCGGGGGCTGCAGGGGCGTCGCCTTCGCCACGGCAACGACCTGTGCATCATCTCGGTCGGCAAGATGCTCGACGCAGCCGAGGCCGCCGCCGACCGACTCATCGCCGACGGCACGTCGGTCACCCTGTGGGATGCCCGGGTCGTGAAGCCACTCGACCCCGAGATGTTGGCCGATGCCGCTCGTCATCCATGGGTGCTCACCGTCGAGGACGGGGTTCGTGAGGGCGGCATCGGCAGCGCCATCGCCGATCAGCTAGCCGAACACACGCTGGGCGAGCACGAGCCGCGTGTCCGAGTGCTGGGTACGCCCGACACCTATTTGCTGCACGCCAAGCCCGCCGCCATCATGGCCGACCTCGGTCTCGACCGCGACGGCATCTTCGCCTCGGCCATGAGCCTCATCTCGACCGATATCGCCACCGACCACATGCCTCGTTCCTGATGGCCTCGTCCAACATCGAGAAGGTCGTGTGGCGGGCCGTCGGCATAGTCAGCGGACTGGTGGCGGTCACCGTCACCCGCAAGGTCCTGACGACTGTGTGGAAGCAGGTCGAAGGCGACGATCCGCCCACCAACCCCGGCCAGCCCGGCACCAACTGGGCCGAAGCGTTGACGTGGGCCATCGCGTCCGGAGCCGCCCTCGCCGTCAGCAGCCTGCTGGCCCGCCGCGGTGCCGCCGAGGCCTGGAAAGCGGCGACCGGCAGCTACCCCGAGGGCAGCGACCAATCGGTCATCTAGGCGCCCACCGTCGTCAGCTGTAGAACGGGTTCTCGTGCGGAGACCCTGCAGCTCAGTACAGGTGTTCAACGCAACAGAGCTGCGAGCAGCGGCGCAGGCACCGCCCACGTCGGGTGGTCCATGTCGAGGATTGACTTCGTAGCGAGGATGCCACCGCCGAGCTTCTTCTCTACCACCTGAGCCTCAGAGCGCCATCCAGCGTCGACCCACTTGCTCTCGATTGGACCGCGGAGTGCAGTGCCGGCTGCAGTTGGGACGCGGGAGGGACCGAGGTCGATCTCCTTGCCGCACCCTGGACGGAAGATGCGCGAGAAGCGGATCCGTGAGGTAGATCTTCATCTGCGCGTTCTCGATCTGGCGGGAGGCAGCGGTGCTGCGGGCACCAAAGCGCCGCGAAGCTCGAGACGAGTCGGTTCAGGCGGGTTGAGGTGGCGTCGCGTCCCATTCCGAGTTTCTCCGCGGTTGCCCGGATGCTGAGGGGGGTGGTCATGTGTGAAGCGATCTCTTCCAAGAGCAACGGGAGTGACTGAGGAGCGCTGTCCGCGTCGACGTCGCGCTGGGGCCATGCGAGAAGATCTCGGACGTACTCGATGGAGACCATGCTGTCGCGCGCATATGCTCCCCCACTGCTCGCGGGAAGCCGCCACATGTCAGGTAGTCCTGCCATGTGAGGTCGTAGGCGTCCACCTCAAACTTGAGCGGCTCTAGGCGGAACCCACCGCAGGGTCCTGAAGCTCCGCAGGGTGGACCTTTGGCGGCAGAAACAGACCCTGGCGCGTCGCCGAGACGAAGTCTCGAAATGAGCGTGGGAACAGGAGTCGCACGCGGTGTTGACCAGACCCCGCGCGGCGAGCCAGGAGGTTGCCGCGCACATTCTCACCCGGCAGCCGCTGGCTTCCAGTCACGATCACCGTGTCGTCGCCGAACAGGCCGAGTGGGTGCTGGTTGATCGACGACTCGGGTGAGCTCCCGTCCGAGGGTCAGGGTCCGTCGCAAGTCACGGGCGGCAAGTTCGTCGCACTGGACGTAGATCACCTGGTGAGGATCGACGTCTCGACGGCCACTGAGACTCGCTGCAAGATCGAGTAGCGCGACACTCTTCCCGACCCGCCGGGGCCCAGTCAGCACAACGAGAGGGTCCCCGAACGGCGCCGTGGCGATGTCGTCGAAGGTACTTGGCCGATACCCGATGTCGTACCTGGCGCGGTCCTTCAGCGCTCGGTACGAGCCTGTCCAGGCGGTTACGTCGCCACCCGCCGCAGCAGCCCTCCACATGGACTCCCGGTCGTGAGTATCCGCCGGATCTCGTCATCGCGCATGCGCTGTACCGTAACGAGCCCCAGCCAGATGTCCAGGGCCTTTGGCGGGTGCCCCCGCCAAACATAGGGGGTGTTTGGCTGGTTACTCCGCCAGATTTGAACTCAGATGACCCTACGGAACCGATGAACGGTGGGAAGATGTGCTCCACGAGGCGGAACATAGGCGAAGTTGCAGCCACCCGGAATCGCTCCGCGCGACCTGGCCGGCAATCGATTCGCCGCGCGGTACCCGTTCGACGGGAGTGTTGGAGTTCGACCAGCCACGGCAGGACCGGCTGACGCGTCGAGTAGTCAGCTGTAGAACGGGTTCTCGCCGGCGCTGTGGTCGGTGGCGTCGACCACTTCGGTGACCTCGGGCAGCGCCTCTTTGATGGCGACCTGGATGCCCTCGACCAGGGTGGCCGCACTCATCGAGCAACCCTGACAGCCGCCGCCCATGGTGAGGAACACGCGGGTGTCGTCGACGCCGACCAGCGTGGCGAAGCCACCGTGAGAAGCCAAGGACGGGTTGATCGACTGCTCGAGCAACTGCCCGACCTTGTCGGCCAAGTCACCGGTGAGCTCGAGATCGACACCCAGCAGCGGGTTGGGCCGGTTCGGGTTGCGCAACACCAGGCCACCCTGACCGGCGGCGGCCGGCAGGTCGAGCGTCGCGCCCCGCAGATTGTCGAGGCTTCCGACCGGGATGGCGACGGTGAGCTCACCGATCATCTCGAGGTGGTCGGTGGGCTCGAGGTCGGCGATGGCCTCGAACGACAGGTCGTAGGTGTAGTCGACCCCGTTGGCACCGGTGACCTCGATCCAGAGGCAGAGCGACGTTGGCTCGTCCTCGGCGCCGCGGATCTCGAGCACCTTGGCCATGGCCGCATCGGTAACGATGAACACCGGCTCCGCCTCGTGGGACGGGGCATCGTCAGACTTGGTCGCGTCCTGGTCGGTCGTGTCGGTGCTCATGGCCATGCCCGACAGGCTACCGGCGCCCATCACGGCTCAGCGAAGGAAAGTGGCAAGCCCGTCGACGTTCACCCGCTGCCCGGTGACATAGGCGGCGGCCGGCGACACGAACCAGCGGACCACGTCAGCCACGTCGTCGGGCTGGCAAACCCGGCCGAAGGGCATCGAGGCGTCGAGGGTGCGCAGGTCGTCGACTCCCGCCACCGCCTTCATCAGCTTCTGGCCCATCGACGTGTCGACCAGCCCGGGGGCCACGATGTTGACGTGGATGTCGTGGCGCAGCTCTTCCTTGGCCAAGGTCAGGGCCAGGGCATCCATGGCCGCCTTGCCCATGTTGTAGGGACCGCCGTTGGCGGCGTGGGTCAGCGTGGCCACCGACGAGATGAAGATGATGTCGCCCCGGTCCCGTGTGCGCATCGAGGGCAGCACCGCCTGACACAGGTGATGGGGGCCCAGCGCATGCGTGCGCAGCACCCGTTCGAGCTCGGCCGGATCGGTGTCGGCCACGCTGTTGCCTCGACTGGCGATCCCCCCGTTGTTGACGAGGATGTCGATCGCACCGAAGTCGGCGATGACTTCAGCCGCGAGCCGTTGATCGTCCTCGAGCAGGTCGATCGACGCCTGATAGGCCACCCCTCGGCGACCGAGGGCCTCGATGTCGGCGACCGTCGCGTCGGCCGAGTCGCGGTCCTTGCGGTAGTTGACCGCCACATCGGCGCCATCGGCGGCGAGACCCAACGAGATGGCCCGCCCGATGCCGCGACCACCTCCGGTCACCAGCGCCACTCGGCCCTCCAGGGGCAGCTCGTTCAATTCGGCCATGACGTGCTCCTCAGCCAGCTTTCGGATTCGGAGGCATCTTGCCAGGCCGGACCCGCGTCAGCAGCCGTCAGTAACCGCCGCCGACCACGACCGGTCGATCACGACAGGTACTTGCCCTGGGCCCACAGCGCGCAGAAGCTGAGCAACACCAATGCCGAGACACCGATCCAAGCCCGTCGGGCCAGCACCGAATGGCGCTCGACCAGCCAGGCGCCCACGAGGGCGAAGATCGGAAAAGCGGCCAGCAGGTACCGGCCACAGCTCATGAAGTCCTTGGTGCCGAGCACCGGGATCCCCATCACGATCAGCACGTACCCGGCGTAGCCCCACCCGAATCGGCGGGCTACACGCGGCACCAGCAGCAGCGCCACCAACCCGGCGACCGCGTGCAGCATCAGGCTGGCCGGGAAGATGTGGTGCGGCACGTCGTGGATCTGTTCGAAGAAGGAGTACTTCAACCAGGTGCGCGGCCCCGCCCCTTGCCACCACGTGCTCTCGATGTGGATGAACAGCAGCGGATCGCCGAACCGCACCCACAGGTAGGAGATCCAGGCCGCCAGACCACCGAAGCTGATGAGTACGGGAGCGATGCGCCACGACAGCGCGCGCGGGTCGAAACGGCACCACAGGCCGTGCCAGGCCCGAACCGGCCAAGCCGGTTGCGGCGCGGTCTGCACCATCGGCTCGGCCACGGCGGCGTCGACCTGGGCCTGGTTCGCTCGTTCGAGCACGACCAGCACGAGGCCGATGGCGACCGCGATGCCGGTTGGTCGCGACGCGGTGGCCACAAAGCCGGCCACGCCGGCGAGCCAGTACCGCTCGCGATCGACGAGCACGAAGGCGGCCAGCACGACCAGCAGGAAGAACGCATCCGAATAGACGGCGCCGAACAGGTACCAGGCGTAGGGCGAGACCAGCATCACCAGCAGGGCCGTCGTCGCGGCCGTCGAACTCATCCGGGTCGAGCACCACCGGTGGAATAAGATGGCGCTGCCCAGACCCGATACGGCGGTCACGAATACGGCCGCCGCCGGAATGCCCGGGAACGCCCACGCCAACGCAGCGATGACCAGCGGGTAAGCCGGGAAGTAGGCGACCGAGCTCTGCACCCCGGGGTCGTAGCGGTAGCCGTGACGGACGATCTCGCGATACCAGCCGGCGTCCCATCGCATCCACATCTCGACCAGCGGACCGCCGGAAGGATGGCTCACCCGAGGGAACAGATAGTCACGGGGAAGCGTCTCGGCCGCGACGAAGGTGACCAGCCACACGGCCACGGCCACGGCCACGAAGACCAGCGCCGGCTTCCACCAACGCCAACACCGCTCGTCGGCATGATCCGACTCGGTTCGACGCGGGCGACTCGTGACATCGACCATGGGTGCCCAACCTAGATTGTCCGCCCCGTTCCGCCGCCCCACTGCGTCCTCACCAGTTGGTCTGTCAGCGGGGGGCGCGGGCCGCCTCAGCTTCTTCGGACAGAGCCAACCACGACTCCTCGGCCGCGGATACTTGGGCGGCCACGACTGTCATCTCGGCGCCGATGCGAGCCAGCACGGCATGGTCGGTGCCGGCGGCGGTGAGCTCACCTTCGAGCTTGGCCTGGCGCCGGTGGGCGACGGCCAGGTCCTTGTCGACCTGCTTGAGCAGCTGTCGCACCGTGCTTGCCGACCGAGCCGGCGCCGCCGCGACCGCAGTCGTCGTCTTCGTCGCCGCCACGGGAACATCGGCGGCACCCCGACCCGCCGGCGACGAGGCAGCATCGGATCGTGGGTTCGAACGTCCCGAGCGTCCCGACACCGACGACGCCGCGGCCTGGGACTTCGGCGAGCGGCGCTGGGCCCGACGCTCGTCTTCCCACGCCGCGTAGCCACCGGGACGACGACCGACCTGACCGGTGCCGTCGAACACGACGATGTCGGCGACGGTGCGCTCGAGAAACGCCCGATCGTGACTCACCACGATGAGGGCGCCGGGCCAGTCATCGAGAAACTCTTCGAGCACGCGCAACGTATCGATGTCGAGGTCGTTGGTCGGTTCGTCGAGCAGCAGCACGTTGGGACGGGCCGACAGGGTGAGCAGCAGCTGCAGTCGCCGGCGCTCGCCGCCCGACAGCAGGCCGATGGGGGCCCATTGGGCGTCGTCGTTGAACCAGAACTGCTCGAGCAGGGCGGTGTCGCGCCAGTCGGGGTTCCTCACCCCACCCGTGACCGCGTCGCGTACCCGTTGCTTCAGATCGAGGGTGATGCCGAGCTGGTCGTAGTAGCCGAGCTGCACGGTCGAACCCCGCAGCACCCGACCCTCGGCCGGCTCGATGCGGCCGGCGATGATCTCGAGCAGCGTCGATTTGCCGGTGCCGTTGGCGCCGACGATGCCGAGCCGCTCGCGCTTGTCGAGCAGCAGCTCGACGTCATGGAACAAGGGCGGCCCGTCGGGATCGAACTGGTGCCCGACGCCATGCAGCTCGATGACCTGATCGCCCAGGCGAGGCGTGCCCAGGTGCAGATCGGGGATGCCGGCGCGCGCCGGCGCCTCGGCCTTGCCTTCGACCAGTGCGGTCGCCGACTCGATGCGGGCCTTCGGCTTGCTAGTGCGCGCCGGCGCACCTCTGCGCAGCCAGGCCAGCTCTTTGCGGGCCAGGTTGCGGCGGGTGGACTCGGCGTCGGCGGCTTGCTCGTCCCGAAGCGCACGGCCTTCGAGGTAGGACGCATAGCCGCCTTCGTGGACATACCCCTTGCCTCGATCGAGCTCGAGCACGCGGGTCGTGACCCGGTCGAGCAGGTGACGGTCGTGGGTGACCAACACCAGGCCACCTCGGAACGAAGCCAGGCGATCCTCGAGCCAGGCGATGCCGTCGATGTCGAGGTGGTTGGTGGGCTCGTCGAGCACCAGCAGATCGCACTCGGCCACCAGCGTGCGGGCCAGGGCGACCCGCTTGGCCTGGCCGCCCGACAACGTTGAGATGTCGGCATCGGTCAGCGCTCCCATGCCGAGGCGGTCGAGCACCGCCGCCGCTTCCCACCCGTCGCCGACGGCATCGATCACCCGACCGGCCGGCAACACCGGCGTTTGGTCGAGGGACGCGATGCGCACACCTCGCCCCCGACGGACCACGCCGCTCTCGGGCTCAGCTTCACCGATCAGCACCCGCAGCAACGTCGACTTGCCGCAGCCGTTCAGGCCCACGATGCCGAGCCGGTCACCCGACGAGATGGTGAGCGACAGATCGTCGAACAGCGGTTTGCCGGGGCGGCTCACCGCCACCTTGTCGAGGTCGACCAGAATCATCGCCGCAGGCTACGGCCCGGCGGGCATGTCGCCCACAACCGGGCCGATTCCAGCCACGCGGGCGGGACCGGTAGATTTCTCCAACGATGATGACCGTCGACACCGAGGCCACCACCGGTGCCCTGCAGGACCTGCGCCGGACCCGGCGCCGAAACCGGATGCAGGACATCCACTGGATCGACGCGGTCTATCGCGTCTACATCACTGCCCTGTTCGGAGCCATCGTCGTCATCTTCTTGGTGGGCAAGCTGCCCGACCAGAAGCTCTCGGCCGCCAGCCTGGCCAAAGTCGCCGATCAGGGACCCGCCGCCATCGGCCTGCTCATCGCGGTCACGGTCGCCTTCGGCCTGCGCTCGGGCGGACGGGGTGGTCCCCTCACGCTCGAAGCCTCGGTCGTCCAACACGAGCTCATGGCCCCGGTGCCCCGCGACGCCGTCGTTCGGGGTCCGGCCATCAAGCAGATCCGGTTCATGGCCTTCTGCGGGCTCATCGTCGGCGCCCTCGTCGGCATGCTGGCCGGTCGCCAACTGCCCAACGGGGTCGCCGGACCGATGGTGTTCGGCGCGCTGACCGGCTCCCTCACCGCGATCCTGGCCGTCGGCACGGCCATGGCCACCTCTGGTCGCCGCCTGCACTGGTGGGTCGCCAACGCCATCGCCGTCGTCGTCCTGGCCTGGTCGGTCCTCGATGTGATGGTCAAGCTGCGCACGTCACCTCTCACGTGGCTGGGGGGCCTGGCGTTCTGGAGCATCCGGGTGACGCCGATCGCCGTGGTCGGTGCCCTACTCGCCCTCGTGATCGGCGTGGTCGGGGTGCTGCAGGTCGGCGCGTTGTCGATCGAGGCGGCTCGTCGTCGGGCCGGTCTGGTGGCCCAGCTGCGCTTCGCCGTCACCCTGCAGGACATCCGCACCGTCGTGCTGCTGCGCCGACAACTGTCGCAGGAGAAGCCCCGCAACCGACCGTGGTTCAGCATCGGTCGTCACGGTCGCATGCCAGCCATCTGGCGTCGCGACTGGCAGGGCTACCTGCGCTTCCCGGTGGCCCGTGTGTTGCGGATGGTCGCGTTGGCCATCGTCGCCGGACTCTCGATCGGCGCCATGTGGCGCGGGGCCACCGCCATGTTCATCGTGGCGGGCCTGGCGCTCTATCTGGCCGGCTACGACGCGGTCGAACCGCTGGCCCAGGACATCGACCATCCCACCCGCTGGGGCAGCTACCCCGACGACAGCGGACGGTTGCTGATCCTGCATCTGCCGGCGGCCATCATCACCATGGTCGTGGTGTGCTCGATCACCGCGGCATCGGCGCTGATCTTGGTGCCGGCCCATGTCGTGGCTTCACTGGCCGTGCCGATGGTGCTCAGTGTTGCCTGTGCGGCCGCCCTCGCCGCCGCCGTCAGCACCGCCATGGGCGCCCCCAACGTGGCCAGCATCATGGGCCTCGGTCAGGAAATGGTCGGATTCGTGCTGGTCGCCCGACTCATCGCCCCACCCGCCATCGTGGTCGTGGCCCTGCTGCCGCTGCTCGGGGCCGGACGCGATGCCAACGCCATCAATTCGGCCAAGGTGAGCAACCTGGTGGCCTATCCCTTCTTCCTGATCTTCGGGTCGGGCATCTACCTTCGCTACAAGAAACCGAGCCACCTGTGACCGACAAGCGCAGAACCGACGACGACGGCGACGCTGACGACGCCCTGGCGCCGATCCCGGACTCGGAAGTTCCTGGCTGGGCGTCCCTGGTCACCTCGAAGCTGGGCAAGGACTACGGCGACGGCATGGGTCTGGTCGGCCTCGACCTCGTGGTCGAGCCGGGTGAACTGGTCATGCTGGTCGGGCCGAACGGCGCCGGGAAGTCGACCTTTCTCGGCCTGGCCGCCGGTCTGCTCGAACCCACGAACGGCGCAGCCTGGGTGCTCGGACAAAAGATCGGCACCCTGCCGGCGCGGGCCGGCACCTCGTACCTGCCCGACGCGCCTGTGCTCTACGACGACCTCAGCCTCTACGAGCACATCGAGTTCATCGCCCGGATGCACAACACCCAAGAATGGGAGGAATACGGCGACGACCTGCTCGATATGTTCAACCTCACCGACCGATCCGACGACTTGCCGTCCCGGTTCAGCCGAGGCCTCAAACAGAAGACGGCGCTGATCCTTGGACTGATCCGACCCTTCAGCCTGCTGCTGATCGACGAGCCCTTCGTCGGGCTCGACACTCCCGGTCAGGAGACACTGGTCGAGGTGTTGGCCGACGTGGCCGAACAGGGCGCCGCCATCATCTGCTCGACGCACCAGATGGACCTGACCCCCAAGGCGACGCGTTGCGTCGGCCTACGCGACGGTGAGCTGTCCTACGACGGCCCGGCCACGCCGGAGAAAATCCGCTCGCTCGTCGGCGGGTAGTCGCCCGAGCCAGCGCTACCCGGTGAAGGCCGGTGATGCGGCGACGGCTTTGGTCGCCGCCGGCGGCGCCGTGGTGGCGGTTGCAGCAGTGGTCGTAGGTGCTGCCGTCGTGGTTGTCGGCTCGCTGACGTTTAGGACCTCCGGCCCGTAGGTGAGGTCATCGCTGGCACTATCGCACCGATGGCCACCGCCAGCGCATGATCCGCCTTCACGGTTGGGGGCGTCGCTACCATCCTCGCCGCATGCCTTCTGACCACGATTCCGCCGGTTTCTACAACAAGGGGATCCTCGGCGGTCCCATCGATCTCAACAGCAACGCCCGACGACCGGCGCACCCCAAGGTCGAGGCGATGCCGGGTCTCGAGGTCGAACAACGCGGTAGCGGGGTGCGCGGCGTGGTCGTGTCGGTGGCGAAGGGCATCCTGACGCTGCGGGTCTCGGGTGGTCGTGACCGGCAGGTGCGGCTGCTCGACGGCGGCTTCATGGTCGACCGACGCCAAGTCACCCTCGTGCCACCGACCGCGGCACGAACCGCCACCGCCACGCGCACGGCGTCGGGCTCGGTGTCGGTCGGCCACGCCCCGGCCCGGGTGGCGCGAGCCAGCCGCATCCTGGTCGAGGGGCTGCACGACGCCGAGCTGGTCGAGAAGGTGTGGGGTGATGACCTGAGAGTCGAAGGCGTTGTGGTCGAGATGCTCGACGGAGCCGATCACCTCGCCGACATCGTGCGGTCGTTCGGTCCCCGCCCCGGTCGACGGCTCGGCGTGCTGCTCGATCATCTGGTCGACCACTCGAAGGAGTCACGACTGGCTTCGACCATCGATCATCCCGATGTGCTCATCACCGGGCACCCCTACGTCGATGTGTGGGCCGCGGTGAAGCCATCGGTCGTGGGTCTGGCCGCGTGGCCCGATGTACCCAAGGGCGAGAACTGGAAGGACGGCATCTGTCGCCGCATCGGCGTCGACGATCCCCGCCTGTTCTGGAAGCAGCTACTCGGCGCGGTGAGCAGCTACGCCGACCTCGAACCACCGTTGGTCGGTGCCGTCGAACAGCTCATCGACTTCGTCACCGAACCGGCCTGATACCCGAAACTGGGCACGAAAACGGACGGAAAGCGGCCTGCAAAGATGCCCGGTTTCGGAAGGTCAGCCCTTTTTGAGGCGGCCGCGCAGGGCGCTGAAGGCCAAGGATTGGCTCACCACGCCGACGGCGAGCACCGCGGCGAAGCCCTGCCAGAGCGCGTGGCCGTCCCATCCCACCATGATCAACGATCGCAACGCGGCCAGCAGGTACGTCACCGGGTTGTACTTGGCCACCTCGGCCAGCCAACCCTGCAGCTGGTCCATGGGCAGGAACGACGTCGTCAGAAAGGCGAACGGGAAGAACAAGATGAAGCTCGAGTTCACCGCCGCCGGGCTACCGGTCTTGAGGGCGATGGCGTAGGGAAATCCGGTGAACACCACCCCCCACAAACCAGCCATGAGCAGGAACAAAACGACTCCGGCCGGGCCGGTGGCCACATGCACGCCGAGAACCAGGCCCAAGATCACGACCGGGATCGACAGGGCGATAACGAGGGCGAAGTCGGCGACCATGAGCCCGAGTAGCAGCGCCAGCCGATTCATGGGGGTCATCAGCATCCGGTCGAAGTACCCGTCCTGGATGTCGGTGACCAGCGTCGAGGCCCGCGACACGCCGGTCACGGCGAAGATGATGGCGACCGGGATCTGAAAGGCCTTGAAGCTCTGCCCCGGGTTCGAGAACTCGAACGCCTTCGACAGCGAACCGGTGTTCACCACGAAGAAGAACAGAGGCACGACCAGCGCGGGAATCACGCTCTCGATGTCGCGCGGGATCAGCTTCAAGGCCCGGGTGGCGACCGACGAGAGATCGCGGACGAAGCCGGCCTGCCGGGCGCGCACCGTGCTGCGCGGCACCGCGGTCGAGTCGGTCGAGGTAACGATGGCGGTCATGCCGCGTCCTCCGTGTGGTCGCCGTTCTGGATGTGGCCACCGGTCAGCTCGAGGAACACGTCGTCGAGGGTGGGGGTGCGCAGCGTGAGGTCGACCACCTTCACGCCGCAGGCGTTGAGGGCGACGGCCACCGGACTGATGGTGGCGGCGCCGTCGGCCACCGAGATGGTGATCTCGTCCTGCCGCACGGTGACACCTTCGACCCCCGGGATGGTGGCCACCGCGGCGCGCGCCACGTCGACATCGCCGGCCACTCGGGCGATCACCACATCGGAACCGATCTGGCGTTTGAGTGCGTCGGGCGTGCCCTCGGCCACGATCTCTCCAGCGTTGATGATGCCGACCCGGTCGGCCAGTTGGTCGGCTTCCTCGAGGTACTGCGTGGTCAGGAAGATGGTCATTCCCAGCTCGTCGTTGAGACGGCGGACTTCTTCCCAGACCCGGATTCGGCTCATCGGGTCGAGGCCCGTGGTCGGCTCGTCGAGAAACAGCACCTCGGGGTTGTGCACCAGGGCGGCGGCCAGGTCGAGACGGCGCCGCATACCACCGGAATAGGTGCCGGTGCGGTTGTCGATGGCATCGCCAATGTCGACCAGCGCCAGAACGTCAGCCATTCGACTTTGGATCTCGGACTTGCGCAGGCCGTAGTAGCGGCCCTGCAGCACCAAGATCTCGCGACCGGTGAGCTTCGGGTCGATGGCCGCGTCCTGCAGGGCCACGCCGATGCGCAGGCGCACCTGCGTTGACTGGGTGGCCACGTCGTAGCCGGCGACCGCGGCCGAGCCACCGGACGGTCGCAGCAGCGTGCACAACGTCTTCACGAGCGTCGACTTGCCGGCCCCATTGGGTCCGAGGAAGCCGTAGATCTCGCCCTCGGCCACCGACAGGTCGACGCCCGCGACCGCTTCGAAGTCACCGAAGTTCCGCCGCAACCCCAGCGTTTCTACTGCTACCCCAGACATGGACCTGAACCTAGCGCCGCCCGCTCGAATCTCCGACGGTTTACGGTGCCGCCATGTGCGATTCGCTCTGCGCGTTCCAACCCGAGCGCACCCTGTTCGCCAAGAACTCCGACCGCCCCCCAGGCGAGGTCCAGGTGCTGGAGGCGTTCGCCACTCGACGGGCGGGATCGATCCTGCACACCCAGTACCTCGAGATGGCCGACGCCGGTGCGGCGGCACTGATCGGCTCACGCTCCACCTGGCTGTGGGGACTCGAACACGGCGTGAATGCTCACCGAGTGGCGATCGGAAACGAGCAGCTCTGGACAACGGACAACCCCGCCGAAGCGCCCGACGCCCTCACCGGCATGGACCTCGTGCGACTCGGCCTCGAGCGCGGCCGCACCGCCGAGCAGGCGCTCGATGTCGTGACCGCACTGATCGACCAGTACGGCCAGGGCGGCATCGGTGACCGTGACGAAGGGAAGGCCTATTTCTCGTCATTCCTGATCGCCGATCCGACCGAGGCCTGGGTGCTCGAGACCAGTGCCCGTTCGTGGGCGGCTCGCCGCGTTGACCCGGCCGAGCGCGGGGTGGCACTGTCCAACCGCATCTCGCTGGCGACCGACTTCACTCGGGCATCGATCGACGTGGCCGCCGTCGGCGACTTCGACCAGTGGCGCCGGGCGACGAGCCCAACCGCGCACGCCGACCGACGGCTGGCCGTCAGCCGACCCGGGGCTCAGGATGTTGCCGCCAGCCCGAGCGCGGACGCTGGCGCACGCGAGCTGGCCGTCCTGCTGCGCCACCACGGTGCCGATGCTTGGGGACGACCGGGCGATGACCCCGTCCAGACCTCGGGCCTGCCACCCGCGGTGATCGATCGGCTGGGCACCGGCGTCTCGCTGTGCCTGCACCTGGACGACGTGCAGGCCACGACCGCGTCGATGATCGCGTCTCTGCCGCGCGACCAGTCCGAACCGCTGCGGGCCTGGGTCGCCCCCGGCAACCCCTGCGTCACGGTCTTCGTGCCCACGTTCGGCGTCGACGGCGTTGCCCCCGAACTGGCCCAGGCCGCCACCTGGCACCGGTTCGAGACGCTGCGCACTCGGGTCGACGAGGCGCGGGCGGCGGGCGCACCCGGATCGGACGGCCGCGAGCGGTCGGCGACAGCCCTGGCCGAGATCCGGGCGGTCCTGGCGCCGGTCGAAGCCGACCTGTGGGACGAGGCTGACGACGTCGCCGGCCAATCCCCAGACCAGCACGCGCCGTGGGCCCGCGGGGTCTGGCCCCGGGTCGATCTCGCCCTGCTCACCCTCGGCGCTTGACCGACCGTTGAGCCATTCGGTCCCTTCATCCCCTTGTCGGCAAGGAGTACCGTCGACGCCATGAGTCGATTCGCCAACAGCTGGAAGATGGCCGTGGCCTCGTGGCAGGTCCTGCAGAGCGAAAAGCAGCTCATGGCGATTCCGATCTTGAGCTTCGTGGCCACGGCCGCCGTCGCCATCATCAGCGGCAGCGCCATCTATTTCTCGCTCGCCCACCACCGCGTCGTCGAACCCGGCCAGAGCGAACTCAGCGCCACACCGCTCACCTACGCCGTCGGCGCCGTCGCTTACCTGCTCATCACGTTCGTCGTCACCTTCTTCACCGCCGCCCTCGTCGCTGGCGCCCGCGAGCGCCTGCTCGGCGGCCATCCAACCCTGGGCTCGGCATTCGGTGTGGCCTACAACCGCCTCGGTCCCATCTTTCTTTGGTCGCTGCTCACCGGCACCGTCGGACTGGTGCTCAACGCCATCCAGAACCGGGCCGGTTTCCTCGGGGCGATCATCGTCCGGATGATTGGAATGGCCTGGCAGATCGTCACCTGGCTGGCCGTACCGGTCATCGTGGTCGAGGGAACCGGACCCATCACGTCGCTCAAGCGATCGGCCGGGCTGTTCCGCCAGACCTGGGGCGAGAACCTCATCGGACAGGTCGGATTCGGTCTCATCGGCTTCCTGTTCATGCTGCCCGGTCTCGTCATCGCCGGGCTGCTCGCCGTCACCCAGCCAGTGGCCGGTCTGGTCGCCGGTGGCATCTGGATCGCAGTGATGTCAGTGGTGACCAGCACCCTCAGCGGCATCTTCCGCACGGCGCTCTACCAGTTCGCGGCAGGCGAACCGGTGCCACCTCAGTTCGCGGCAGAGCAGATGGCGGGCGCATTCAAAGCCCGCAAGTAGGCCCACTAAGGTTCGCCCATGACCGATCCCGCCGATGGCCCTGTCACCTATGAACTCGATGGCAATGTCGCCATCATCCGATTCGATGACGGCAAGGCCAACGTGCTCGGTCATGAAGCCATCGGGTCGATCCAGCTGCTGCTGACCAGGGCCGAAGCCGACGAGGCCAAGGCCGTCGCCATCATCGGTCGCCCCGGTAAGTTCTCGGCCGGATTCGACCTCTCGGTGATGGGCGCCGGGCCTGATCAGGCCCGCGACCTGCTGCGGGCCGGAGCCGATCTGGCGCTGCGGATCTACACCTTCCCGATGCCGGTCCTGCTCGGCGCCACCGGCCACGCGCTGGCCATGGGCGCCATCTTGTTGATGGCGGCCGACGTACGCATCGGAGCCGACGGCCCGTTCAAGGTCGGCCTGCCCGAAGTCGAGATCGGCATGCCGATGCCCCTGTTCGCGGTCGAGTTTGCTCGAGACCGGTTGTCGAAGCGTCACTTCCTTGCCGCCGTCGCCCACGCGGTCATCACCGACCCCGCCGGAGCGGTCGACGTCAACTTCCTCGACCGGGTCGTCGCCCCCGAAGCGGTTGAGGCCGAGACCATCGCCGCCGCCCACGGGCTGGCCGATCGGCTGCGGTCGCGGGCCTTCGTGCTGACTCGCAAGAACACCCGGGTGGCCACGGCCCGCTCGATCCAGGCCGGCCTCGACGCTGACATGGCCGCCTTCGAGATCGAGTCCTGATCCGGGCCCCGATCGATCAGGGTGTCGGGTTGGCGACGCTCTGCCACGAACGAGCGTCGAGGTAGGGCCGGAACGTCGACACGATGTGGCGCAGGTCGTCGGCCCGCTTGGGTCTCTGCAACTCGTACAGATGCGCAAATTCGGTCCAGCCCGTGACCAGGTCCCACAGCCGCTCGGCCTCGGCCCCCAAGACGGCCGGAGCCACGACCGGGCCGAACAGCGCCTGACCGTCGGGGAACACCAAGGTCGGCACCCCCCACGCCGCCTTCTCCACCGCGGCGAAATCGTGGTCGGCGCGCACCTCGTCGGCGGTGGTCGGATCGGCCAGCGCCTCATCGAGCAGGGCCGCATCCCAGCCCCACTGCCCGAGCAGTTGGCGGTGCACATCCGCGTCGTGAGTCTTCAGCCCCTCGACGTGGAAGGCCCGGCCGACCTCGGCGTACCACCGGTCGACCTGCGCGTTGCCCTGCCGGCGTAGCAGCGCCCCCACGCGCATCTGCCCGAAGCCATACGACCAGTCGCGTTCCCACGGGTGCTTCTGGGCTTCGGTGCGGTTGATCTCCTCCAACGAGAAGAACCGCCACCGCACCTCGAGACCGGTGCGATCACGAACCTCGCGAATCCAGATCGAGGTCTGGTAGGCCCAGGGACACATCGGGTCGAAAAAGAACTCCACCCATTCGGGACGAGATTCGGGGTCAACGGCCATCGCGGTACCGTACCCATCCGGATCCGGCCCTGCGCCAGGAGGAACCATGAGTGAGCCCGTCATCGACCTGCTCGAAGCCGTCTGGGATTCGACGATCGCCCTCGGTGAGCAACTGACCGAGTCCGAATGGAAGCGGGCGACCGACCTGCCCGGGTGGACCGTGCAGGACAACCTCAGCCACATCATCGGCACCGAGCTGATGATGCGGGGCGAACCCGCGCCCGACACCCCGCCCAGCCGCACCGACCACCTGCACAACCCCATCGGCGAGGTCAACGAGCTCTGGGTCGAATCTCGACGCGGCCGATCGGGTGCCGAGGTGCTGGCCGAGTTCCGTGCCCTGGCCGCGTCGCGCCTGGCCGAGTACCGGGCGCTCACCCCGGCCCAACTCGACGAGGTCGGACCCACCCCACTCGGTCAGGCGCCCTTCCGCGAGTTCATCGCCGTACGGATCATGGACTCGTGGGCCCACGAACAGGACATGCGCCGCGCCGTCGACCACCCCGGCCACCTGGCCGGACCCGCGGTCGAGTACTCGATCAACCGGGTCACGCTGGCCATGCCGATGGTCGTTGGCAAGCGGGCGGCCGCTCCTGATGGCTCGTCCGTCGTGTTCGTCGTCGAGGGCGACGCCGGAACCGTGGTGCCGATCGTCGTGGCCGGCCGCGCCGGGGTCGCCGATGTGGCACCCGCTGACCCCACCGTGACCATCACCCTCGATGTCGAGGCCTACGCCGCGATCGGTTTCGGACGCTGGGATCCCGAGCAAGCCCTGAGCGACGGACGCGTGGCCATCGCCGGCGACCAGGACCTGGGCCGACGCGTGGTCATGGCCATGAACTTCATGTTTTGATGCCCGTGTCATCGCGACGCAGGCGCGTCGCGACGAGCGAAGGTCTAGCGTTGACGGCCGTGGACGAGGAGACCGAGGCCCGCTATCGAGCGGTGCACGCGTATCTCTCCGACGATGCGCATGCCGCTTGGCAGGGCGTCGCCACCGAGTACGGCGTCAGCATGTCCGGCCTGATCGAGGCCATGGGTGCCGACCTGCAGCAGCCTGATGACGAGCGGATCCTCGGGCCGCAGCTCGAGCGCTTGGTGAAGCGCGCTCGGCGCATCGACGCCGACCGCCGCCGCCGAACCGGCCGTTCCCCCGCGACCTGAGCGTCATCGCATCAGCACGACGGCACGGGGTGAGGTCAAGATCGTCTCGGTCCCCACCTTGCTCAACGAGGATCCGGCCGGGCCGGGCGACAGCATGACGACGGCATCCTCGTGTCCCGCCAACATCGTGATCAGGTCGGCAACCGACCCAGAGCCCTGAAGCAACTCGACACCCACCCCGCCGGCCGCCGTCACCGAGTGCGCCTGCGCATCGAGGTACTGCTGCACGTCTGATCGTTCACGCAGTCCGTCCCGGCCAGACAGCGCAGTGAAGATCATCCGCAGCTTGAAGATTCGGGCCCACTCGGCCGCCGATCCCAACATGGCCGCCGATTCGGGCGAGCCATCGAGCACGACCACCACCTCGGTCATGGGCAGGCCTCGGCTGGTGTCGGCCACCGGACCGACCACCACCACCGGTACGTCGGCCCGTTCGGCCAGCTGGGCGACCACCGACGAAAGCGCGTTTCGACCACGACCCAGCAGCTTCGGTCCGGCAGGAGGCGACGCCACGCAGATGATCGGGTCCGGACGGAAGGAGGCGGCCGTGAGAGTGGCATCGGCGAGGGGATGCTCGAGATCGACCCAGAACTCAACATCAGCCGCGCTCTGCGAGATCGCGTGCTGTTTCACGGCTGCCTTCGAGGACCGGTCGCTCACGTCCGTGTTGCTGACATTGACCACCCGAGCTCCGCACCGCCACGCCAGGTCAGCGGCAGGTGCGAACACGATCCGTCCCTCGAGCGACCGGTCGTTGGGAACGATCACATTCTGATACACGACGCCATCATGGCCCATCCGCCGTGGTCGCCGTCGGCTGCCTCGTGTCTGGATCCGGAGCGTCGCCGGCGGTTCACGATGGCATCGGTGACCGCGCCCTACACTTTCGCCGTCCGCGGCTGTCGATCACGAAGGGACTTCAGGATCGATGGTCATCGCGGTGGTGACGCTCCTCGTCCTGTCGGTCGTGGCGATCGGTTTCGCGCTCATGGGTCAACGGGCCGCGTCCAAGGCCCACCGCGACCTGCAACGCACCACGCTGTTCGACGTGCTCACCGGGCTCCCGAACCGCGCTCGACTACAAGAGACCCTGGCCGCGTTGATCGATGCGGGCGATGGCACCGGACCACGGGGAGCGGTGCTGCTCATCGAGCTCAGCCAGTTCGAGGTGGTAAACGACACCTACGGCCACGAGGTCGGTGATGGGCTGCTCATCACCGTCGTCGACCAACTCCAGCGGGTGCTGCTCGATCCGGAACAGCTGTTTCGGCTGGGTGGCCCCCAGT